>JABZFQ010000274.1 GCA_014237365.1 Desulfobacteraceae bacterium
AGATCACAAAAGTTGATGGAATAGCGAGCTATTTCAATATTTTTGGGATTTGAGATCGAACAAAGGCGGCCTGAAGCTGTGATGCATAGTTGTGGAAGTTGTTTCGTCCACGTTCCTTACCACCAGCAACCAGTTAGTGGAGGAATAATTATATAAATGATTTTTAATTTTTTGACAAAAGTTTTTGGAAGTAAAAATGAACGGGAACTGAATAAGATTAAACCATTCGTCGAAATGATTAATAAACTGGAGCCCGAGCTGAAGGCCATGAGTGATGAGCAGTTGAGGTCTCGCAGTTCTATTTTCAAAGAGCGTATTGAAAAAGGAGAACCTCTTGATGATATTCTTCCGGAAGCTTTTGCAACTGTAAGAGAAGCCTCTTTTCGTATACTCAAGATGCGACATTTTGACGTTCAGTTGATAGGAGGCATTGTTCTTCATGAAGGGAAGATTGCTGAGATGAAAACAGGTGAGGGTAAAACTCTTGCCGCTACTCTACCTGCATATCTAAATACTCTTTCCGGCAAAGGGACGCATATTATTACGGTGAATGATTATCTTGCCAGGCGCGACAAAGAATGGATGGGACAGATATATAATTTCCTGGGACTAACAGTAGGAAGTATATTAAGCGGCATGGACGATGCAGAACGAAAAGAGGCATACGGTGCCGATATAATTTACGGAACAAACAATGAGTTTGGTTTTGACTACCTGCGTGATAATATGAAGTTTGATATGGACTCAGTTGTCCAGAGAGATCTGAACTTTGCTGTTGTTGATGAGGTTGACAGCATACTGATTGACGAGGCAAGAACACCTCTGATTATATCCGGACCTGCTGAGAAATCTACGGGACTGTATTACAAAATCAATGAAATAATTCCGCGTCTTAAACGCGACATGGATTTTACTATAGATGAAAAAGCGCGGACCGTAGTTATGACGGAAGATGGTGTTGCAAAAGCTGAAAATATCTTGAAGATTGATAATCTGTATGATCCAAAGCATATAGAAATTTTACATCATATAAATCAGGGTCTTAAGGCACACACGCTGTTTAAGTTTGATGTTGATTACATAGTCAAGAATGGTGAGGTCATTATAGTAGATGAGTTTACTGGCCGTTTAATGCCAGGTCGTCGTTACAGTGAAGGTCTGCACCAGGCCCTTGAAGCCAAAGAAAACGTAAAGATAGAAAATGAAAATCAAACGCTTGCCACTATTACCTTTCAGAATTATTTCAGAATGTATAATAAACTTTCAGGCATGACAGGTACCGCTGACACAGAAGCATCTGAGTTTAAAAAAATATATAATTTGGATGTTATAGTTATTCCCACCAACATGCAGATGATTAGAACTAATTATCCGGATATGATTTACAAGACAAAAAAGGAAAAATATGAAGCTGCTCTGGATGAAATAGAAGAACTTCATAAAAAAGGACAGCCCGTTTTAGTTGGTACTGTTTCAATAGATGTTTCGGAGAGTTTAAGCAAAAAATTAAAAAAAAGAGGCATTAAGCATAGTATTTTGAATGCGAAAAACCATGAGAAGGAAGCAGAAATTATAGCAATGGCCGGACAGAAAAGCGCTGTTACAATTTCTACAAACATGGCAGGACGTGGAACAGACATAGTTTTAGGAGATGGGGTAACTGAGTTGGGAGGGCTTCATATTCTTGGAACCGAAAGGCATGAAAGCAGACGTATTGACAACCAGTTGAGGGGACGTTCCGGGAGGCAAGGTGACCCTGGATCATCGCGCTTTTATCTTGCTTTAGAAGACGATCTTCTCCGGATATTTGGCGGAGAACGTATAACCGGTATTATGGAGAAGCTTGGCATGGAAGAAGGAGAGCCAATAGAGCATAACCTTATAAGCAGGGCAATAGAGAATGCTCAGGCAAAGGTTGAAGGCCATAATTTTGATATCAGAAAGCATCTCCTTGAATATGATGATGTTATGAACCAGCAGAGGGAGGTTATATACAGACAACGACGTGAAGCTTTGAAGGGTAGTGACCTGAAAAGTTCCTTTATGGATATAATCCATGAAAAAGCTGAGGAAATAGCTTGTGAATTTGCAGATGAGAATTTGCTTTCTGAAGAATGGGATTTGAAAGGACTTGGCAAAGCTGTATTCAAACAATTTCACTTCGGGCTTAACAGCTTTGATAGTGATACCCTGGATTCTCTGACAACAGAGAGATTAGCCCAGTTGATTTATGATTCAGCTCTCAAAATATATGATGAAAAAGAAGTTATTATAGGATCTGATGAGTTCAGGCATTTAGAGCGAATTATTATGTTGCAGACCGTAGACAACCTGTGGAAGGACCATCTTTTCAGTATGGATCACCTTAAAGAGGGCATCGGCCTCAGGGGTTATGCTCAACAGAATCCTTTAATTGTTTATAAAAAAGAAGGCTTTGATATGTTTCAGGCTATGATTTCCAGGGTAAAAGAGGAGGCCCTGGGAATTTTGTTCAGGATTCAGATATCTGAACCTGATAAAATAAATGATCTAAGACAGCCAAAAGAGCAGAATCTGGTTTATTCCAGCGGAGACGATGTTCCACAACCGAAAAAGCCTGTTAAGCGAGCTGCTCAAAAAATTGGAAGAAATGCTCCATGCCCATGTGGAAGCGGAAAAAAGTACAAGAAATGTTGCGGGAAATGACAGGCCAGGGGGCAGGGATTAGGGATTAGGGATAGGAGAAGAAAGTGACACCAAAAAAATCTGACCCTGATCCCTGGCCCCGATCCCTGCTTTTAGAGGTTACAAATGAGCTTGTATAAACCTGATTATGAAGAAATTGTAGATTCTGAAACAGAGGAGGAAGTTAAAGAACCTTCAATGTATAAGGTGCTGCTTCATAATGATGACTATACAAGCATGGAGTTTGTTGTAGAAATTCTTTTATCTGTTTTTAATAAATCTATAGAAAATGCTGCAATAACCATGTTGAAGGTTCACAAAGAAGGAATTGGAATTTGCGGGATTTATACATATGAAGTAGCTGAAACAAAGGTGGATGCAGTTCATAATTTAGCCAGGGAAAGAAAATTTCCTCTTAAATGTACTATGGAGCAAGATTAAATCATGATTAGTAAAGAACTAAGCACCACTCTCGGCCTTGCTGTCAGAGAGGCCAAGAAAAGGCGTCATGAGTATGTATGTATAGAACATCTGCTTTATGCTATTTTATATAATAGCTCAGGCAAAGAAATCATTGAGAGTTGCGGCGGAAGTGTTAAGAATCTCAATAATACTCTTGAGGAGTTTTTGAGTAAAAATTTTGAAAGCATTCCAGAAGCAAATGAGTATGTGCTGCAACAAACGATAGGTTTTCAAAGAGTTATTCAAAGGGCAGTTAATCATGCACGATCTGCCCAGAAAAAAGAAGTTTTGGTATCTGATATGCTTGCATCCATGTTTAAGGAGAAAGATTCTTATGCCGCATATTTTTTAAATAGAGAAGGAATTAGGTATTTTGATGTTCTAAACTATATATCTCATAATGTAACCAACCTGCCTTTCATGGATGGAATGGGAGGATTTGCAAAAACCGCAAGAAAGGAAAAAAAGAAAGCTGCCGGTCCACTTGAGGCTTTTACTATTGATCTTGTGAAAAGAGCTTCGGAAGGAAAGATAGATCCTCTTATAGGTCGAGAAGTAGAACTTGAACGTACAATTCAGGTTCTTTGCAGGAGACGAAAGAATAATCCTGTTTATGTCGGGGACCCTGGTGTTGGAAAGACAGCTATGGCAGATGGGCTTGCAAGCAAGATGTTTGCGGGAGATGTTCCTGATATGCTCAAAGATATTCACATATATTCTCTTGACCTTGGTGCTATTCTATCGGGCTCAAAGTTCAGGGGTGATTTTGAGCAGCGTTTAAAAGGCGTTCTGTCTGAACTGAAGAATAAAAAACAGGCTGTTTTGTTTATTGATGAGATTCATACTATTGTTGGAGCAGGAGCAACCGGTGGCGGTTCCATGGATGCATCAAATATACTGAAGCCGGTTCTTGCTGCCGGCGATTTGAGGTGTATTGGATCAACTACTTATGAAGAGTATAAGAATTATTTTGAAAAAGACCGTGCTCTTTCTCGTCGTTTTGAGAAAATCGAGATTAAAGAGCCTTCTGTTTCTGAAACAGTTAAAATCTTAAAAGGACTCAGGCCTCATTATGAAGATTTTCATGGAATTAGTTATACTGATCAGTCGCTTAAAGCTGCTGCCGAGTTGTCTGCTAAATTCATAAATGATCGCTATCTCCCAGATAAGGCAATTGATGTAATTGATGAGGCCGGCTCATTTATCAAGCTTTCCGGTGCTTCTCGAAGAAAGAATATTAATCCCAAAGACATTGAAAAGATTGTTGCAAAGATTGCCAGGGTTCCCATTAGAAGTATATCGACCTCTGATAAAGCAAAATTAGAGAGTCTTGAAGCAGATCTAAAAAAAATCATTTTTGGTCAAGATGATGCCATAAAATTTTTAGTTAGTTCTATTAAGCGTTCTCGTGCCGGTCTTGGCATGCCAGGCAAACCAGTTGGAGCCTTTCTATTTGCAGGTACTACCGGAGTAGGAAAGACAGAGGTCGCAAGACAGGTTGCGGCAAGCCTTGGCATTGAGTTGTTGCGTTTTGACATGAGTGAATATATGGAAAAGCACACTGTGGCTCGACTAATCGGTGCGCCTCCTGGTTATGTTGGTTTTGACCAGGGTGGTCTTTTAACTGATGGCATAAGAAAACATCCTTACAGCGTTTTGCTTTTTGATGAGATAGAAAAAGCACATCCGGATATGTTTAATATTTTGCTTCAGGTTTTTGACCACGCCACTTTAACTGATAACACTGGCAGGAAATCTGATTTCAGGAATGTCATTATTATGATGACTTCAAATGCCGGAGCAAGAGAAATGAGTGCTCATTCTATCGGTTTTGGAGAAACGCATTATGATACGAAAAATAAAGGTAAGAAAGCTGTTGAAAAATTCTTTAGCCCGGAATTCCGCAACCGTCTTGATGGAATAATCGACTTTAATTCTCTTACCGTAAAAATTATGGAAAAGATAGTTGATAAATTTATAACTGAACTAAATGAACAACTGGCCGTAAAAAAGATTTCCCTTTCCATTTCTTCTAAAGCAAGAAACTGGATGGCAAAAAAAGGACATGATCCGCTTTTTGGAGCAAGACCACTTGCCAGGCTGATACAGACTGAGATTAAAGACATTCTAACCGATGAAATCCTGTTCGGCAATCTATCAAACGGAGGAAAAGTTTTTGTTGATTTGGAAAATGGAAGATTGACATTTAAATAATTGAAGATTGACGATCAAAGCAATTGAAGATTGTATATTGAAAATTGAATATTGAAGGAATTCTGTTAATTTTATATGAATTAGGAACGTGGACGAAATAACTTCCCCAAGTAGGCGCACAGATTTGGGTCAAATTTGTTTGATCTCAGGTCACAAAAGTTGATGGAATAGCTTACCTATTTCAAGATTTTTGGGATTTGAGATTGGACAAAGGCGGCCTGAAGCTGTGATGCCTAATTGGGGAAGTTATTTCGTTCCCGTTCCTAATGGAGCGAAGCGATTTCTACAAATATACAATATACAATTGAATCATTTATGCCGGTTTTTCTTCTTTCTAATAAATTAATATTTCCTACACCACATTTTGCCGGCAGTGACGGCTTACTGGCGATAGGCGGCGATCTTAGCAAAGAACGTCTTTTGCTCGCCTATAGAATGGGGATTTTCCCATGGTTTTCAGGGGATGAACCAATAATGTGGTGGTCTCCTGATCCACGTCTCGTGCTTTATCCCAAAGATATCAGAGTGTCGAAAAGTCTAAAAAAAATCATAAATAAAAATATATTTAAAGTGACAATAGATTCGTCTTTTGAGCAAACAATAAGTTTGTGTGCACATATAAGATTACAGAAAAATAAAGGAACCTGGTTAGGCGAGGATATGATTGAAGCATACTGCAATCTTCATGAAGCCGGATATGCGCATTCGGTTGAGGCCTGGCACAAAGGAGAGCTTGCAGGTGGATTATACGGTGTTTCCCTGGGGAAATGTTTTTTCGGAGAATCAATGTTTACTCGCATAAGTAACGCTTCAAAAGTAGCTTTTATAGCTCTTGTTGAATATCTTAAAACATTATCCTTTGATATGATTGACTGCCAGCTTACAACGGAGCATTTGAAAAATTTTGGCGCAAGGGAAATACCAAAGTCTATTTTTTTAAAACAGCTAAATGAATCTTTAAAAGCACGAACAAAAAAGGGCAGATGGGTTTATAATTCGGAAATCATCATGAAAGCTCAAACATGATTGTTGGCCATAACTTGCGATGTTTCGCTGGCTATGAACATCAATAGCTGTTGCTGTTGGGCACCGCGCCTTGCTACCGTTTTGCGCTTCAAAGAGTTCGCCACCTTTTTTGAAATATGTTTTTCAAGACTGAGCGTGTGGTTGAATCGTTTTGCTCAATCAGCATTTTTATTCTTCTTCCCATCCAGGTTTTGAGATAAATTTACTAAACCTTTCAAGTTCCTCTTTGAGCTCATCAAGGGTTTTATTTGTGTCCTCTATATCTTTTGCCTTACCCAGTTTCTCGAGTTTCCAGGAAAGCTCATATACGCCGGTCAGCCCCAGGTTGCCCGAAGATCCCTTCAAGGAGTGGGCAGTTTTATCAAGGGCATTAAAATTTTTCTCCTTTATAGCCTTTGAGATATCGTCTAATTTTTCAGGATAATCATCATTAAACATTTCCATCAGCTCTTTTAAAAATTTCGTGTCACCGTCTGTTATTCCCATAGCATGCTTTCTGTCAAACACAGGTTTTATTTTGTCATTCATCCCGGATTTTCTCCTTTTGAGGTATAGTTCATTGGAAAAACTGTGATGTGAACCGTTAAATTTATACTCTATTTATTACAGAAGCCATATACCCTGCGCCAAATCCATTATCTATATTTACAACGGCGATATTTGAACTGCAACTGTTCAACATGGCAAAAAGAGCTGTCAAGCCACCAAGATTTATACCATAACCAATGCTTGTTGGAACCGCTATAACTGGTTTGCTAACCATGCCTGCAACAACGCTCGGAAGTGCCCCTTCCATGCCGGCAACAACTACAAGTACAGTTGCTTTATCTATTAATTTTTTATGATCAAATAACCTGTGGATGCCTGCAACTCCAACATCAAAAATTGATTCAACATTGTTTCCCATATACTTTGCTGTAAGACAAGTTTCTTTTGCAACAGGTATATCTGATGTGCCTGCTGAAAGTACGACAATAGTTCCTTTACCTTGCATAGCTATCTCATGTTTTTTCCATACAACCATATTAGCCTCTTCATGATATTCAATTTCCTGGAAATGTGAGATCACTTTTTCTGCATTATGCTTATTGATACGCGTAATTAAGACAATATTTTCCTGAAGCATCATTTTTTCCAATATACCAATAATCTGGTCAGATGTTTTTCCCTGTCCGAATATGACTTCGGGAAATCCCTTGCGTAGTGAGCGGTGATGGTCTATATGTGCATATTCGATATCCTCAAACGACAAGTATCTAAGAGATACTATTGCATCGTCAACAGTTGTTTTGCCTGATGCAACAGAAGTAAGAATTTTATCTAAAGAATTTAGATTCATTATTTTATACCTTATAACGGTTAGTTCTTAGAAACCCCCATGCCCTGCGGGCACAACAAAGCATGAAACACTTGCAAAATTGAACGAATGGTCATAACTATCACATTTTTTATCATCCATAATAAAATTAGGAGGATAGCTATGACCAAAA
>JABZFQ010000307.1 GCA_014237365.1 Desulfobacteraceae bacterium
TATCCGCAAAAGTCCTCGAAATAGCTCGCTATTCCTGCGGTTTTGCGGATAAAGATCAATTAAATCTACGGCAAATTTGGGCGCAAATTCTATCAAGTTATTTTTTACCGAACCCTTATACAAGCTAAAAAGGGGTAAAAAATGGTTTCAACCAAATTCAAAGGTGCAATTTTTGATCTTGACGGAGTAGTAACCGGAACAGCTCGTGTGCATGCAATTGCCTGGGAAAGCATGTTTAATGTTTTTTTAAAAAAGATCGCCAAAAGGGAAAATAAACCTTTTGTCCCTTTTGATCCGGAAAACGATTACCTGCAATATGTCGACGGCAAGCCGAGAATGAAAGGCGTAAAGAGTTTTTTAAGATCAAGGGGTATAGAATTCCCATTCGGAGAACATAGCGATCCACCGGACAGGGAAACCATTTGCGGAATGGGAAACAGAAAAAACATTGACTTTCAAAATGTTTTACGCCGTGAAGGCCCGGATGTGTTTGAAACATCAATAAAATTTATTAAGGGCCTGAAGAAAAAAGGCATTAAAGTTGGCGTCGCATCTTCCAGCCGTAACTGCAAGTTGATTTTACAACTTGCAGGGTTTGAAGACCTTTTTGAAACCAGAGTCGATGGTGAGGTATCACAACAGCTTAATCTAAAAGGGAAACCCGATCCTGACATCTTTGTTACAGCTTCAAAAAACCTTGGCCTGATGCCAGGAGAGTGCATGGTTGTTGAAGACGCAGTTTCCGGGGTCCAGGCAGGCAGAAAAGGAAATTTCGGCCTGACGCTGGGAATAGACCGAAACAATACAGGCGAAACGCTTAAACAGAGCGGCGCTGACATTGTAATCCATGATCTTTCTGAAATAAGCATCAAAGATATAGAAAACTGGTTTGAATGCTCAATTGAGGAGGACGGCTGGAACCTTACTTATAACGGTTTTGATTCTGAAGACGAGAAGTTAAGAGAGACTCTCACAACAATCGGGAATGGCTATCTTGGCACAAGGGGCTGCTTTGAAGGTGAAAAAGCTTCCGCAACCCACTATCCGGGAACATATATCGCAGGGATATATAACAAGCCGGCCACAAAGATTCATAATAAAAACATATACAACAATGACTTTGTAAATTGTCCGAACTGGCTTTTAATTGAATTTGCGGTCGGAAGCGGAAGTTTTATCAGCCCTTTAACAATGGAACTTTTAAGTTACACCCACTCCCTCAACATGAAAGAGGGTGTAATGGAAAGATCTATAGTATGCAAGGACGGGCTTGGCAGAATTACAAGAATTCACAGCAGAAGGCTTGCAAGTATGGCAATTTCCCATCTTTGCGCCATAGAATATGATATTACACCTGTCAACTATTCAGATACGATTACCATACGATCATCTATTGACGGGAATATTATCAATGACGGCGTTGCCCGCTACCGCGAACTGCATTCAAAACATCTTTCAGGCGTATCTTCCGGAAAGACAATGGGTTCGATTTTCCTCCATGTTCAAACCAATTGTTCAACATACCAGGTCGTTATGGGCTCAAGGATAAATGTATATAAGAACAAAAAGCCGATGTCCATCAGTAAAAATATCTTGCAGCAAAAAGCAGGTATAACCGAAGAAATAAAAATAGACGCCATTGAAAACAATACATATACTGTTGAAAAACTCGTCAGTGTATATACATCACTTGACAAGAACATTTCAAATCCCAGAAAATCTGCCACGGAAATTTTAACAAAAATCAAGACCTTTAAAGAGATTTACGGCCCGCATAAAAAGGCATGGAAGGCACTCTGGAATAAAGCAGACATCAAAATTACCGGTGACAGATTTGCACAAAAGGCCGTCCGTTTGCACACGTATCACATGCTTGTGGCTGCGTCTTTACACAACAAAAATATAGATGCGGGAATAACTGCAAGAGGGCTGCACGGAGAAGCATACAGGGGACATGTATTCTGGGACGAGCTTTACATTCTGCCTTTTTATAATCTCCACTTTCCTGAAATCACTCGCGCACTTTTAATGTACAGGTACAAACGCCTGAACGCGGCAATTAAATATGCAAGACAAAACAGATACCAGGGCGCCATGTTTCCATGGCAAACTGCAGATGACGGAAGTGAGGAAACTCAGGAGGTTCATTACAATCCCAAAGACGGTTCATGGGGGCCTGATTTGAGCAGAAGGCAAAGGCACGTCTCTATTGCCGTGTTTTACAATGTATGGAGATATATTTCAGATACGAATGACAGGAAATTCCTTGAAAATTACGGCGCAGAAATTATGCTTCAAATTGCCCGTTTCTGGGCGAGTATAGCAAAGTATAACAAAACTTCGAACAGATATCATATTTCAGGAGTAATGGGGCCTGACGAATTTCATGAAAAACTTCCTGATTCTAAAAAAGATGGACTAAAGGATAACGCATATACGAATATTATGACAGTATGGCTCCTTGGAAAAGCTATTGAGCTCATAGAAGGGCTTGGACAAAAAATACTCGAAAGGTTGGCCCAAAAGACAGGTTTTAAATACAATGAGATAGAAAAGTGGCAAAAGATCACAAACAAGATGAACGTCATTTTATCAGATAAAAATGTAATCAGCCAGTTTAACGGTTATATGGACTTGAAAGAATTTGACTGGAATAAATATCGTGAAAAATATGGTGAGATACGCCGATTAGATCGAATCTTGAGAGCCGAAGGAGATTCACCGGACCTTTATAAGGTATCAAAACAAGCTGATACCCTTATGATGTTTTATGTGCTTTCACCCGATGAAATCTGCCGTATATTCAGACAACTGGGATACAAGATTGATGATGCTGTTGAATTTTTAAAAGTCAACTACGATTACTATGAAAAGAGAACAAGTCACGGATCTACACTCAGCAAAATAGTGCACGCCGTGATTTCAAGTTATATCCACGCGTCAGACACACCATGGGAATGGTTCATGGAAGCGTTGAAAAGCGACATATTTGATACGCAGGGAGGCACTACGATTGAAGGAATACATTGCGGCGTAATGGCAGGCACGCTTGACGTTATTATGAGATATTTTGCGGGAATAGATCTTAGCAGCGAAATCCCTGAAATAAATCCACACATGCCTGAGCACTGGAGCAATCTTGCTTTTAGAATATGCCACAAGAAGAAATGGTATAATTTTGAATTCATGAGAAAAACAATAAAAGTTACATATGAAGGAAAAGGAAATAATCAGGTTTTATTAAACATAACAGGAAAAAAAATAAAACTTGCACCCGGCAAAACCAGACTAGTTAAAAAGTATATGCACCCAGGTAAAAGGGTGAAAAAGAGAGGGGAATTATGAATTTTGGATTTAACAGAGCTCTTGTTACTGGCGGTGCCGGTTTTATAGGGTCCCATCTTGTTGATGCTCTTGTCGTAAAGGGATGCGATGTTGTGGTTCTTGATGACTTGTCTTCCGGAAGTCTTTCCAACTTGGAACAGGTAAAAGATAAAATCACTTTCTACAAAGGCGATATACAAGATCAAAAAATTTTAATGAAAGCTGCTAAAAACTGCGAGGTAATTTTCCATCAGGCAGCAATGGTATCTGTAACAAAAACTGTAGATAATCCGGTTGATTCCGCATTTATAAACGACATAGGAACACTTATTGTACTTGATGCAGGGCGAAAAAATAAAGTCAAAAGAGTTGTTCTTGCAAGTTCAAGTGCTGTTTACGGAGATGACCCGCTTTTGCCGAAACATGAAAACATGCCGCCGAAACCAATGAGCCCTTATGCCGTTCAAAAGCTCACCGGAGAACTTTATGCACGCATCTACCATGACCTGTATGGGCTTGAAACAGTCTGTCTCCGTTATTTTAATGTATATGGTCAAAGACAGGATCCATCATCACCTTATTCAGGTGTTATATCAATTTTCATGACCAGGGCTGTTTCAAAAAAGCCTCCTGTAATATACGGCGACGGAAAACAGTACAGAGACTTTGTTTTTGTTAAAGATGTTGTAAAAGCTAATCTGCTTGCCGCAACAGAAAATGATGCAGCCGGACAAATATTCAATATAGGCACAGGCAAACGTGTTAGTATAAAAAGTCTATGGGATATGATAAGTTTTTTTTCCGGCTTAAAGATTGAACCCGAATACTTACCATCAAGGCCTGGAGATATTTTAGAATCAGTTGCAAGTATAGAACAGGCAAAATCGGCACTGGGGTTTGAACCTGATTATTTATTTGAAAAAGGGCTTGAGATTACTTTTAAATGGTATAAAAATTCAAGAAAATGAAAATTATTAGTTAGGAACGTGGACGAAATAATTTCCCCAAGTAGGCGCACAGATTTGGGTCGAATTTGTTTGATCTCAGATCACAAAAGTTGATGGAATAGCTTACCTATTTCAATATTTTTGGGATTTTGAATTTCCAATTTAACAGAGTGCTAATTACTGGAGCTGCCGGATTTATAGGTTTTCACCTTTCAAGGAGACTATTGAAAGATGGCTGCCATGTTACCGGTATCGACAACTTAAATCCTTATTATGATGTAAAACTAAAGGAAGCTCGCCTTGAAAAGCTGACACCATTTGAAAATTTTTCTTTTTATAAAATAGACCTTTCAGACAGAAAAAGTCTTGAAGCAATTTTTAATAATACAAAGTATGATGTTGTGGTTAATCTTGCCGCTCAAGCTGGTGTCAGATATTCGATCGAAAATCCTCATGCTTATGTGGATTCAAATATTGTAGGTTTTGTTAATTTGCTTGAATGTTGCAGGCACAACGTTGTGAAGCATCTGGTTTTTGCTTCATCCAGTTCTGTTTATGGAGCAAATACAAAAATGCCGTTTTCGATTCATAACAATGTAGATCATCCTGTATCTCTTTATGCTGCAACAAAAAAAGCAAATGAACTAATGGCTCATGCGTATAGCCATCTATATGGTCTGCACTGTACAGGTCTAAGGTTTTTCACGGTCTATGGCCCATGGGGCCGTCCAGACATGGCTCTCTTTCTCTTCACAAAAGCAATTCTTGAAGAAAAACCAATAAAGGTCTTCAACCAAGGCAGGATGCAACGAGACTTTACTTATATCGACGACATTACAGAAGGTGTTGTCAGGATAATGGGCAGACTGCCCGAACCTGATCCAACATGGAACGGAGATAATCCTGATCCAGGAACATCATACGCAAGATATAAAATTTACAATATAGGTAATAATAATCCTGTTGAACTAATGGAATTTATTGGTGTGATAGAAAAAGTGCTCGGCAAAAAAGCTAAAAAAGAATTTCTTGAACTGCAACCAGGAGATGTACCTGCGACGTATGCTGATATTGATGATTTGATAAAAGATGTTGGTTTTAAACCTGAAACAACCATTGAAACAGGTATTAAACGATTTATTCTATGGTATAATGATTATTTTAGTTAGGAACGGGGAAGTTATTTCGTCCACGTTCCTTAATGGAAAAGCCACAACTGCCTGAGTTTGTAGATATACCAAGTTGTTTCTGATAGTGAACGCTTGTAACGAAGAGAGTTAAATATGGAAATAGAAACAGATATTCCTGGTGAACAAGAGTGTGTACAGCGTATTTTTAAGTTCACTGGCCACAATTTCGAGCCGGATATCGCAAGAAAACTGTGGCCAAGGATATTACGGCATAAGTGGTATCTGTCCGAAAAGTTGGGCAGAGACGTGGGAATTAAGGTAGCCTCTGTCGACTTTATTGAGAACGTTGAGCCCATGGGAAATGATCTGCATGATGAAGAAAGAATTCGACTCCTCAGGGACTTGGGCGCCTATATGGTAGACAAATCGGTTTGGGATACGATATCCGATACACAGCCGCCCAAACAAATTGTAAATAAAAGAATAATTCTTCCGTTCACCGCGACCAATCTGGCTCTCAAGCACGGGGTAATTCCACCCCGAACTATCATTTTTTTCGGTCCTCCAGGTACCGGTAAAACCCACTTTGTGAGGGCTATAGCAGGAGTGCTTCAGTGGTGGTATATTGAGATCAGCCCCAGCACCTTATTGGCCGATGGAGAAGATCGCATGGGAGCCAACCTCAAGCTATTAATGGAAAAAATCCGCAACGTTGACCAGTCTGTGGTGTTTATAGATGAATTTGAAGAAATCGCAGCCAGCCGTGATCATGCATCCCGTGTCGACAAATCAATTACAAACGAGTTCCTCAAACAGGTACCATTGTTGAAAAAACAGGACAAAAAAATGCTCCTTATATGCGCTACCAATTATATCCAGCAGCTTGATGCAGCACTGTTGCGGCCAGGTCGTTTCGACTGCATTATTCCAGTTGGAGGTTTGGACGATCAGGGTAGACGAACTATTTTTGAGTATTTTCTGTCAAGCACCAATCGGGGCGAAACAGATGTAGAGAGGATCATTTCCATGATTCCGCTTTTTACCCCTGCAGACATTGAGTACCTTTTTCAGAAGGTCAGGCAATACGCTTTTGAGAAGGAATACGCCGAAGGAGAGGATTACCGTGTCACAACGGAAACATTTATGGAAATAATTCCTAAAGTCCGGCCTACGCTTACTAATGAAATTATAGAAGAATTTGAACAGAATTGCGACCGTTACACTCGGTATTAAGCGACCCTGTTTTATTGATCTAACTTCTATCCTTGTGAAATTAAGGAACGTGGACGAAATAACTTCTCCAAGTAGGCGCACAGATTTGGGTCGCATTTGTTTGATCTCAGATCACAAAAGTTGATGGAATAGAAGGAAATAAATTTTGAATTCACAGCAATCAATCTTAGTAGTAGATGATGACCTTCATGTTCTGGAAGTAATTGAGGCACGGCTTTCTTCATCAGGATTTCAGGTTTGCAAGGCTTCTGGAGCACAGGAAGCTCTCGGGATACTAAAGGATAAAAAGGTTGATCTTATAATTTCTGATATTAAGATGCCGGGGATGGGCGGCATGGATTTGCTAAAAAATGTCAGATCTCTTATGCCTGGACTTCCTCTAATTTTTCTAACTGCCTATGGGACAATTCCCGATGCTGTTCGTGCTGTTAAAGCCGGAGCTGTAGATTATTTGGCAAAACCTTTCGATGGGCGTGACCTGATTATTAAAATTCGTAAAATCTTAAAAAATAGTTATAAGAGTTTAGCCTCTGGCAAGATTTCTTATGAATCAAAGCAGTGCTACTTTGGGGAAAGCTCTGTTATGCAAGAGATGTATGCGCTTGTTGAGCGAATCGCGGCAAGTAATGTTAACGTTCTAATCCTTGGTGAAAGTGGGTCAGGAAAGGAACATATTGCCCGTATAATATATCAACAAGGCATTCGGAAAGAATACCCCTTTGTTGTAGTTGATTGCGGTTCAACGCCAGTAGGACTTTTGGAGAGCGAACTTTTCGGACATGTTCGGGGAGCTTTCACACAGGCCATACGCGACAAAAAGGGTTTAATAGAAACCGCAAATCATGGTACTCTTTTTTTAGATGAAATTGGAAATATATCCCCTGATATGCAGGTACGTTTTCTCCGGTTTTTAGAAGATAGGAAGATAAGAAGAGTAGGAGATCTGCAAGAGATACCTGTTGATTGCAGAATTATTGCAGCAACTAATTCAGACTTATTAGAAGATATTAAAGCAGGAAAGTTCAGAGAGGACCTTTATTATAGATTACGCGTTGTTACATTGAAAGTTCCACGGCTGCGGGATAGAAAGGAGGATATCCCTTTATTGGCCCGTCATTTTGTTGATAAGTTTTGCGAGAGTTGTGAAATTAAGGCAGTCGAACTACCGTCTGAAACCATTAAATGGCTTTGTAATTATCCGTGGCCTGGTAACGTTCGTGAGCTTAAAAATGCTCTGGAAGCTGGAGTAGTCCTTTGCAAGAACGGCGTGTTAAGTATCGACGACATCTATCTTGCAGGTTTGCCTGAGGTTCCTTACAGTGCTTTTTCTAAAGACAAACCTTTTTCTCTTGAAGAAACCGAGCGTAATGCAATCCTCCGCGCTTTGAAAGAGGCAGGGGGAATACAGAAGGATGCAGCCCAATTACTGGGGATAAGCCGAAGAGCTATTCATTATAAGATTAAAAAATTTGATATTGATTTGTCAAAAATTCGCTAAACTTTAGCAAAATATCTTATCATTCGCTTAAAAAATTTGTGTATTCTTTAATTCGTCCACGTTCCTAATTTACAATGGTAGAAGTTATAGCTTAAACGGTTGCATTGAAATCTTTATAGAACTCATATATTCAAACAGTGGACTATCTTTAAAGAAATACCCTGTAATTGATATTCAAAACCCTTGCCAGTGTCTTTGCCGTTTTTTTCCCTATTGCTCTTTTGCCGTTTTCCATTCCGGAAATATGACTTTGCGGGATTCCCGTTAATTCTGAAAGTTGTTTTTGGGTCATATTTTCTTTATGCCTCGATCCGGCAAGGCAAACTCCAGCCAGTTCCTCATCTGTATATTCAGGAAATAGATCGCGCCAGGGAACGGCATCCGAAATATTTACAAAACCGAACGATTTTAAAGCCTTTATAGCCTTTGTTTTGTTTGCCTGTGGCCCTAAAAATTTTAGTTCAATAGGGGGCTTTTTCGTGTGTTCCAACATAAAACACCTCAACCAATCGTATTTCTTTGTTTATAACTTCCCAGACCGCCACATAAGTCGGCCTTCCTTTTTTTAAGTGGCAATGATACCTGTTTTTGCCCAACGGCCCGTAATGTTGCCAATTATTTCTAAAAGGGCCGGCAATTTCTATTTCCATCAAAAGCCGGGCAAGAATTTTTTTAATATCAGACGGCAATTTTTGTGCCTGCTTTTGAGCTTTCTTTTTAGATGTAACCGTCCATGCCATAAATGCAAAATATATCATCTATAGGTATATTGTCAAGAGTTCTTAAGTTTCCGACCAAGGACTCGCCCAAAAATAACTTGGTAGAATTTGCGCTCAAATTTGCCGTAGATTTAATTGATCTAATTGAACAAAACCGCAGGAATAGCGAGCTATTTCGAGGACTTTTGCGATTGAAGATCGATAATCTATACGCAAATAGTCAACAAGGCGGCTGATGTTTTATAATGATTTCAATAACCTTTCATGAATGTTATCAAATCCGCCGTTTGACATTACCAGAACAAGGTCGCCGGGCTTTGCCGTATTTTCAAGATATTTTATTATAGATTCCGTGTTTGGGAAGTAGTGTGCGTCCTTTCCTCTATTCTGCAGATCATTAACGAGTTTTTCAGATGAAAAATGCTCATATACGGGGATCTTGTTAAGAAGAGGAGGTTCGCGGATACAAATGATATCTGCATAATCAAATGAAAGAGGATATATGTTTTGAAAGATGTTTCGCATGCTGGTATTGGTTCTGGGTTCAAAAACAGCTATTAGCCTTTTGTTTTGATAAAATAATTTAACCGCTTTTACAGTTTCTTTAACAGCAGTAGGATGATGGGCAAAATCATCCATAACTGTAATGCCTCTTTTTTGGCCTCGTATTTCCTGACGTCTCTTTACACCCTGAAAACTTTCAAGTGCTTTCGCGATAACTTCGTTCGGTATCATCAAGTTATCGGCTACAGCAACTGCAGCTAAAGTATTTAACAAATTGTGCTCTCCGAAGATTCCGGTTTTAAAGGTTTTAAAAGTTTTACCTTGTTTTAAAACCTCAAAAAAAGTCCATGGAGGTGCATAGAATATTTTTCCCAGGCCCCATGCTGAACCCGTATTTTTTCCATATTTAATAACGCAGCATTTCCTGCCGCTAATAAGCCTGTCTATATTTTTATCGCTGTCAAAAGCAACTAATGTGCTTTTTTGTGAAATGCCCGATATAAAAATATCAAAAGCCTTTTTGACCTGGTCAATATCTTTAAAAATATCGGCGTGGTCAAATTCAACACTTGTAATAACCGCCATGTGGGGATCGTAATGTAAAAATTTTGGCCCCTTGTCAAAATATGCCGTATCGTATTCATCTCCCTCTATTACGACAAATTCTCCTTTGCCAAGACGGTAGTTGCTGTTAAAGTTTCTTAATATTCCTCCAATAATAAATGAGGGATCAAGTCCAGCGACATAAAGCATCCAGGCTATAACAGAAGAGATCGTTGTTTTACCGTGAGTTCCTGTAACAAGTATTGTCTTTTTATCATCTGCAACAAATCTGTTAACTGCCTGGGGCATTGAACAGAAATTGAGCCCCAGCTTGTTTATTTTATTAATTTCAGGATTATCCATTTTTACTGCATTTCCGACAACTATAAGATCGTGAGCGCTGAAAATATTGTTTTCATTAAAACCATCTTCAACTTTGATCCCCTTATTAAAGAGAAAGTCGCTCATGGGAGGATAGGTTTTTTGATCAGAGCCCGT
This sequence comes from Desulfobacteraceae bacterium, assembly GCA_014237365.1. Taxonomy (GTDB): domain Bacteria; phylum Desulfobacterota; class Desulfobacteria; order Desulfobacterales; family ETH-SRB1; genus B13-G4. The sequence goes on from JABZFQ010000307.1 coordinate 10,397, forward strand.
TACTTCAAATCCCATATCTTTGAGCAGGCCGGCAAGAGCAGCCATGCCTGTGCCGCATATGGCCGTGAGGTGTATATTTTTCACTCTGTCAGGGATTAAGTTTTTTTTGAGATCCATTGGTTGCAGATTACTTGGATTTTTTTTCATCAAGGTCTTTTTTAAATTTCTTTTCCAGTTCGGCAAATAGATTTTTTTTCTTTTTTTCCTGTTCTCCCTTAAAAAGCTCTATTTTTTGCAAATAATTTTTTTTAGCATTTTGAAATTTTTTGAGTTCTTTTCCAAGATTATCTTCTGTTGCCCCCTGGGAAATTTTTTCTAATAGTAAGTGATTTTTTATAAAAAGTTTGGTTCCAAAGGCTCCTTCAACAACATCTATGATATTCATTTCTTTAAGCTTCATGCATACGAAATTGCCCTGTTCAAGGGAGCATGATAATGTCCGGCAAATTTTATTAATTGAAGGTGATGCAGAATTCTGGTGTTCAAGAATCCTTATTGCCGCAACTACAAGATGAGCAGTAGAATAAAAGTCTTTATCTTTCATTATAAACCTATTTAAATAAATATAAATTATGATAGGTTAGGAATAGGGACGAAATAATTTCCCCAAGTAGGCGCATAGATTCAGGCCGCCTTTGCCCGATCTCAAAGCACAAAAATATCGAAATAGCCAGCTATTACATCAACTTTTGTGATTTGAGATCAAACAAATTTGACCCAAATCTATGCGCCTACTTGGGGAAATTATTTCGTCCCTATTCCTAACCTTCTTTTAGTATGGTTTTCAAAGTGATTTACACTATAATTCAATAGAAATTTGGACCATAAATATCACTAATTATATCAATTGGTTGTATATTATATGGAGCTTTGGAACAATCTGACAGTTTTAATTGCACCCAATTTTATCAGAATACTTGACTCTCATTATCAATTGGTATAAGAAAAATATTTGATTGATATGAAAAAATCAAGGTTGATTTTATAATCGTTAATTAATTTCTTAAGAAAGGAGACTTTTTCAAATGGCTTTTAAACCTACTATTGACTTGGATAAATGTGAGGGTTGCGAAGAATGTGTGGAAAATTGCCCTTCTGATGTTTTGGAGATGCAGGATGGCAAAGCATTTGTAGCTAATGAGGATGAATGTCTTGGCTGTGAAACATGCATAGAAGTTTGTGAACAAGGTGCTATTACCATTGAAGAGATTTAATTAATTTGCACTTTTTTCATTAGAAATGTGGACGAAATAATTTCCCCAAGTAGGCGCATAGATTTGGGTCAAATTTGTTCGATTTTGGATCACAAAAGTTGATGTAATAGCTTGCCTATTTTGATATTTTTGGGATTTGAGATCGGGCAAAGGCGGCCTGAATCTATGATGCATATAGACCTTCAGATAATTCATTTCACAAGGTGGGCAGTAAGCCTACCTTTAAATTTTCTGAAAAATAATCGAAACTATTTCTTTACAGAAGCATAAGGGTTCGATAAAAAATAACTTGACATTTTTGCATCCCAACTTCACCATATCTTCAATTGATCTTTATCCGCAAAAGTCCTCGAAATAGCTCGCTATTCCTGCGGTTTTGCGGATAAAGATTGGCGATACCTCCTTTTGTTACTGCAACATGCAATTGATTTATTTCTTTGTTCCCTTTTTTAGATAATGCCTGATAATAATTCTATAATAAAATATCCTGACATGGCTCTTATAAAACAAAAGCTTTATAAATCAGGAATTAAGGATTTATCTGCTAAAATATTATCTGCTCTATCGTCATTACCTATTGATAATAGTATAAAGTCTGAAGAAACTGTAGCTGTGGCTGTTGGGAGCAGAAACATCAGTAAAATTAACGGAATCCTTTACTATTGTTTGAACTTTCTAAAAACAAAGGGACTTAAGCCTTTCATTATACCCGCCATGGGAAGTCACGGGGATGCCGCAAGTGACGGTCAGAGGTCTGTCCTTGCAAAACTTGGGATTACGGAATCTGCGATGGGAGTTCCTGTCGTTTCGGATATGGATGTTGAATGTATAAACGAGGTTCCAAAAGGTCCGAAAATATATATTTCAAAAGCAGCTTTAAAGGCAGATCATATAGTAATTATTAATAGAATAAAGAACCATACCAAGTTCAGAGCTGATATAGAAAGCGGCCTGTGCAAGATGCTGTCAATAGGTCTCGGCAAAGCAAAAGGTGCGGCTGAATTTCATCAATGCGCTATAAAGAATAGTTTCAGAATTATTGAAGATGCTGCAAAAGTTATAATTAATAAGTGTAATATTCTTTTCGGAATAGCTCTTCTGGAAGATGGATTTGGGGATTTAGCTCATGCAGAAGCAATTTTACCATCATCAATTATAGAACGCGAAAAAATACTTCTCAAAGATGCTGCCGCAATGATGGGACATATCCCATTTGATCTTCTTGATATATTAATCATAGATTATATTGGCAAAAATATCAGTGGAATCGGCATGGATTCTAATATTACAGGCAGACACAGGGATATACTGGGAGATTTTTATACCGCTCCCCATGTTAAACGTATATTTATAAGGGAACTATCACCTGATTCAGATGGCAATGGTCACGGAATCGGTCTTGCAGATTTTACAACAAAACGGCTGGTACATGCACTGAATTTTAAAAAAACATATACAAATGCGATCACAGCAATTTCGCCTGAAAAAGCGGCAATACCGATATATTTTGACACGGACAGTGAATCGTTTGAAGCATGTTCAAAAACCATAGGTTTAAACTCAATGGAAGAGGCACGTATTGTTAGGATTAAAGATACAGCGACCCTCGAACTTTTACAGGTTTCAAAAACACTTTTGCCGGATATTTTATCAAATCCCAATCTAAAACAGATAACAGAATGGACTCCTTTTCAGTTTGATAACAATGGTAATCTACTTGAATTGTCTTCCTTTCCTTCTGTCCACAGTAAAAGGTTATGAAAGAAAATCAAATTATCAATCATTTTATTTTCCAGACAAAGTTTGGTTATTCTATAATTTTTTATAAAAAAAGTCCGTTTTTACTAACAAAAATAATTTTCCCTAAAAAAACCAAGAAAAACAAACGGCAAAATTACAAGCCGCATCAAGCAGCTATTATTGTATCAAAAACGATAATAGATTATTTTAATGGGACGCCTGTTCATCTGCTCAGACCTTCATGGGAATGGCTGGATGCAGGCGGACTGACTGAGTTGCAAAAATCCGTATATTCCGCCACGGCAAAAATTCCATTTGGAAAACTGAGTTCATACAAAGAAATCGCTGAAGTCATTAACAGGCCAGGTGCCTATCGTTTCGTAGGAACCACACTTGCCCAAAACCCTTTTCCTATCCTTATACCATGTCACAGAGTGATCCGAAGCAATAATACAATCGGCCGGTTTGCCGGAGGAACGAATCTGAAAATAAAAATGATAGAATTCGAAAAAGAAATTGTTGCAAAATTTAATTTCAAACCACTATTGAGCAATCATTTTTAACCAATTTCGTCCCTGTTCCTAAGGAACGTGGACGAATTAACTTCCGCAAGTAGGTGCACAGATTTGGGTCGAATTTGTTCGATCTCAGATCACAAAAGTTGAAGGAATAGCGAGCTATTTCAATATTTTTGTGATTTGAGACCGGACAAAGGCGGCCTGAAGCTGTGATGCATA
>JABZFQ010000351.1 GCA_014237365.1 Desulfobacteraceae bacterium
GCCGGAGCGCTGCCGCCCCAGATCGAAGTGCATCCGGTTGCGTTGCCAATGATCATTCGTTCTCCAAAGAGCTGTGTAAGGAGTTTTGCATATGGAGTCTCGCCGCATCCCGCGCAGGCGCCAGAGAACTCAACCAACGGCTGGAAGAACTGGCTGCCCTTGATGCTGTTTCTTTTAATTAGGTTATCCCGCACAGGCAGTTCAACAGCATATTTATGGAAGGGCACCTGAATATCTATCTGGGTTTCAATCGGCTTCATCACAAGGGCCGGTTTTTTGGCTGGACAGATGTCTGCACAATTGCCGCAACCCATACAGTCAAGCGTGTTTACCTGCATGCGAAAATAATATCCTTTAAGCTCCTTGCCAATAGCCTCTATCGCCTCAAACCCTTTAGGGGCCTTGGCTAACTCTTCGTCTGTCAAAAGAACCGGTCGTATGGCTGCGTGAGGACAAACCATGGCACACTGATTGCACTGTATGCAGTTGTCCATATCCCAGATTGGAACATTAATTGCCACGCCCCGTTTCTCATATTTTGTTGTGGCTACAGGGAAAATACCATCCGGTGTAAAAGCACTGACAGGAAGTTTATCTCCCTGCTGGGCCAACATGGGACGCATCACATTTTTGACAAAATCAGGTTCGTTTGTGGCTGCAACCTGACCGTCGGAAGCATCAATCCAGGATTTCGGATATTTGATTTCAATCAAATTATCTAAGGTCTTATCCACCGCTTCGTAGTTCATATTGACAATTTTATCGCCCTTTTTGCTAAACAGCTTTTTAATCTGGTCTTTGAGATAGGCAATAGCATCTTCCACAGGAATAATATTTGCCAGTTTAAAAAAGGCGGTTTGCATGATCATGTTGATCCTGCCTCCAAGACCCACTCCAGCCGTTTTCTCCATATCTTTTACCGTCCAGCTCGAATTCAGCACAAAGGTACCACCGTCTTTGATGCCCTCAAGGACATCGTAGCTTTCCACATATTTTGATTTGTGACATGCTATATAATCTGCTGAATCTATCAGATAGGTAGATTTAATGGGCGTCTTGCCGAAACGAAGGTGAGAGATTGTAATGCCGCCGGATTTTTTGGAATCATAGGCAAAATAAGCCTGAGCAAACATATCCGTGTTATCACCAATAATTTTGATTGCGCTCTTGTTTGCGCCTACGGTTCCGTCAGCTCCAAGACCCCAGAATTTGCATTGTACAGTTCCTTCCGGTGCCACATCAAAACCCTCTTCTACTTCCAGGGAAGTGTTTGTAACATCATCAATAATACCAACGGTAAAGTGATTTTTAGGACCGGCTGAATTCATGTTGTCAAAGACAGCCTTAACCATGCTGGGAGTAAACTCTTTGGAGCCAAGACCATATCTTCCGCCGACTATTACGGGCATTTCACCTCGTTCCATATAGGCCGTGCATACGTCTTGATATAAGGGATCGCCCAGCGCACCTCTCTCTTTTGTCCTGTCAAGAACTGTAATGCGATCAACAGTTGCAGGTATTGCGGCAAACAGATGCTCAGCCGAAAAAGGACGGTACAATCGTATCTTGACAAGGCCGACTCGTTCTCCTTTGTCAACCAGGTAATTGACAACCTCCTCAATTGTTTCACAGGAAGAACCCATGGAAATGATAATTCTTTCCGCATCAGGATCTCCTACATAATCAAACAGCCGATATTTGCGACCGGTCAGGTTCTCAACCTTTTTCATACATTGACTGACAATGGCAGGAATTTTTTGATAATAGGGGTTGGCCACTTCTATGCCCTGGAAATAAATGTCCGGATTCTGGGCAGTTCCCCTTAGTTCCGGCCTTTCCGGGTTTGCGGCTCTGGCGCGAAACGCCTTAACTGCGTCCCAGTTTACCAATTTTGCCATGTCATCGTAGTCTATCATTTCGACTTTCTGAATTTCATGGGAGGTGCGAAACCCGTCAAAAAAATGGATAAAAGGAACAGATGCTTCAACTGCTGCAAGATGTGTTACAAGACCCAGATCCATGACCTCCTGCACTGAAGCGGATGCCAGGAGTGAGAAACCTGTCGGTCGAACAGCCATGATATCCTGATGATCACCAAAAATGGAAAGCGCATGTCCCGCAATTGCGCGAGCCGTGACATGAAATACAGCCGGCAGCACTTCGCCCGACATCTTATACATGTTTGGAATCATCAAAAGAAGACCCTGTGAAGCAGTAAAGGTTGTAGTAAGGGCTCCAGCCGCCAGATTTCCGTGTACGGCCGCTGCTGCACCAGCTTCTGACTGAAGTTGTCTAACCAGCATGATTTGTCCGAATACATTCTTAAGACCATTAGCCGCCCATTCATCGCACATTTCTCCCATCCCTGATGAAGGGGTAATGGGATAAATGGCAGCAGCATCACTCATAGCATAGGCCACGTGGGCTGCTGCTGTGTTTCCATCAATTGTTTTCATTTTTTTTGCCATAGCACCGCTCCTTTGTTAAATGTCAAAATAATGAGAGCCATAACTATACCTCGGAAAGTCATAAATTGCGGTTTTTTCGGTGAGCAATGAGCATCAAGAGCAAGGCACGAAGGTGCGGAATAAGGCTATTTCAAGCCTGAGCAACGCAGCTATTGCTGTTCAGTGTCGGCGAAAAATCGCAATTTGTGGCCTTCCGAGGTATAGTATTTTTACAATAATAACTATAAATTATTTTAAGTCGTATGTAAAGAAAAAAGTTGCTTTTAAAAAATAAATGTTATTTAATATATAAATTATCTTTGAGGTTTGAGTAATCTCAGATGACGTTGATAAGGGTTCGCACAAAAATAAGTTCGCAATTTTAAGTGTTGAGGCGCCCGTATGGCAAGGCGCGAAAGCGCAGGAATATCAGGATATTCCGAACTTTTGCAACGCAGCCATGCGGGATAAGTAGGCGCACAGATTTGGGTCGAATTTGTTCGATCTCAAATCACAAAAGTTGAAGGAATAGCGAGCTATTTCAATATTTTTGGGATTTGAGATCGGACAAAGGCGATTTGGAGCTGTGATGCATAGTTGGTGAAGTTATTTCGTCCACGTTCCTTATAGATTTTTCCATGATATGATATTAAAACCAGACACTGTCCCACTGCCAATATTTTTTAGATGCTCATCGTAATGGATATTGCCTTGGCCTGTGATATCGACAGTGTTACAAATAATTGATCCAAAAATATCCTCCTGTCCCGAAAAATTAAAATCCGCCTCTGGAGCGTAAATTGCGCCATAAAAGGCTGCTTGTCCGGAAAAATGTGCATTGCTAAAGCCGTCAGTTCCATAAATAATAAGATTTTCCGGTTTGGCGTTTTGATTTACAATACCCTGTCCGGCCATATGTATGGTTCCTGAAGCATAAATTGTTAATGCACTCCCGATCGGGATATCTATCATTGCTTTCCCTGAAATGTGTATATCGCCATCCACATAAAGCGTTACATCGCCGCTTATTGTTATTGTGGACTTGGAAGCAAGGCTGATGCTATCGACTCGAGTGTCGACACTGATTGTCTGGCTGCCTGAAAGGACGCCTACAGAGGTTTCATGTCCTGGATCAGTAACCGAAGGCATAAGTACCGGCTCGGACAATACAGTTTGAGAACCAGTAATGGTTCCGTGAGGGCCTGAGCTGATTACGGTACTTGTCGTGCCTCCTGCCCCTACTGGCATCTCCATAGATACTCCCGTTGCCTACGTCTAAATCGCCGGCATCTATAGAATTTGTTCCCACTTCACCATTTTGCATGTTTCCTTCTCCTGTCCAGGGGGCAACTGAGGAATCATAGCTGTCCGTATATGCATGCCTACCGCTTATGTCAACCCATTCATCTCCAAATGCTGCAAAATTAAATGGAAAAAAATGTTGAGGATCAAGAATCATCTCAATTTCTGAACCTGCCCCTGAGGAAGTACTCGCAGTTGCTACTATTTTTCTTCTGTTATTACCTGAAAGTTGATCAGGGGCTTCTATTGTAACACCGTAATTACCGGCATTTAACGTTGCAGGGCTTATGGGGAGATTTTGAGGTACTGTATAGTTATTCCAATCTGATATATTCTGTTTAAGAAATCCCTGGGCATGATTTATCCCTGCTTCCGCTAAATAAAACGCTTGCACACTGCTTTTGTAATTGTTGCCGATTTTAAGTTATTATAACGGCAGTGGTTCCCAGAATTGATATAATAGCCAAAAACATAAGGCCCACAGGAAGAACAAATCCTTTTTCATTTTTATATATTAAATTTGACATTCCGGACTCCTTTAGGAAAGGGGACGAAATAACATCCCAAATCTATGCGCCTACTTGGGGATGTTATTTCGTCCACGTTCCTTAGTTAGATTATAAAATCTTGCGCTTGATTTAAAAATAAAGTAACAAGGCTTATGTGTCAATCAGGAATAAAAAAGCTCACAATTGTAAAAGGAAAATGCTATAATTAAAATTGCTGAAGAAAGCTTTTATAGCATAATTTTATAAGGTAAATTATATGTTAGGAACGTGGACGAAACAACTTCCACAACTATGCATCACAGCTTCAGGCCGCCTTTGTTCGATCTCAAACCCCAAAATTATTGAAATAGCTCGCTATTCCATCAACTTTTGTGATCTGAGATCAAACAAATCTGACCCAAATCTGTGCGCCTACTTGGGGAAATTATTTCGTCCACGTTCCTTACCTGGATCCTGCAATCGTCGGGCTAAACACAGGACATGAATCTTATGAAAAATTATATCGCAGTAATAGTAACCATCGCCTTTTTCATCTGTCCATCTATCTGCTTGCCCTCTTATCTTATTGAATTAAAAAACGGCTCTACATTTATAACTAACCACTATTGGAAGAAGGGGATGCAGATAAAGTTTTACTTTCGCGGCGGAGTTGTAGGGATTAGCAGAAACTTAATCAGAAAAATAGAAAAAACAGATTTGGTTTACGAAGAAAAGACAGTTTCTTCTCAAAAAAAGCCTGAAACTGCTTCCGTTAAGACTGAACCAGAGGTTGGTGCAAAAATAAAGACAGAGGGGGAGGCTGCTGACACTGCAAAAAAAAAGGATGATTTGTTTATGAAAGAATTTAACTCTCTTGAAAAGAAGTTCAAAAATATCAGAGTTATGACAACTCCGGAACTTTATAATTTTGCGAAAGAGTTAACCAGCTTCAGAGATAATGTACAAAAAAACCGGTTGAGCCATGTTTATGTGAACCAGATCTATGCGATATATTCCATGGGTGATGAGATAGAATCTGCCATCAAAAGAAGGAATTAATAGGACTCCTTCCATCTAATGATGCCCACTGACAGGATAGATATGGATTTATCCACCATGCAACTATCGTATTTTACGTCTACTCCTCCATTAATATCAATAGTCTGATTTGCCAGCACAGCACCCTGAATATTAACACCCAAACCTCCTCCGTTAAAAACCAGTGTACCTGTAACAAGGATAAGCCCGTTCCAGTTAAATCCGCCTCCCAGGGTTAAATCCCCTTCTATTAAAAGGGTGCCAAAGCCAGTCACGTTTGACAGACTCAGACCGTTGACATTATATGGATCGGACGTATTGGAGTAGCAGGTAACAAAATTGTCGGTATCCCCGTAAAGTGCATTGCTCTCGTCATCTGTTATTACCACGGTGGTCGAAGCCCTTAAGTTGTTAATAGCGGCTAAAATATCTATGTTAGTTGTTCCCTGTTCCGGCCCCGTGGGGCCTACTACTGGGGAGCCGCTTAGGGTTGTCGTAGCGGGAGATAGTGTATAAATAGAGTTTTTGGCAGTAGCTGCACCGCAGTTGTCATTTCCATCAACAGACAAAGCAGTTCCGTTTCCAGTAACATCACCCCTTGCGTACAGGGCGGCATTTATCAGGGGCCCGGGGTTTCTTGCCATCTCAACCTCTATTATCTTGCTTGAAGTGCCGGAATAGCCGTAACTCGTAACAAAATAGATATTTTCGCCAATAGCTGTATTTGGTTCATTGACTCCGTCGCCATCAGAATCGTGCCAGTACAAAACATTGCCGAACGCATCTGTCTGATGCCTTATTGTTACAACATAATCCAAATCGAATTGAAGGCTGCTTACCTTAACGTGCATTGGATTGCCAGTATCCCATCCTTTGCCCTGCGCCTTTACATCGGCTCCGATATATGCGTACCACTGGGAGCTTGCAGGATATCCATCAATAATAGGATTAGCTGCGTTGTTGTGCAAACGCGCCCTTGCTTCTTCTATCCCTGCTTCCGCCGCATAAAATGCCAGCTCGCTGGCCCTGTAATTGCTGCCGATTTTAAGATCTGTTGTTGTAATTATAACAGCCGTAGTTCCCAGAATCGCTATAATAGCCAGAAACATAAGGCCCACAGGAAGCACAAATCCTTTTTCATTATTATATATCATTTTTATGGCCAGCATATTACCCTCCTTTGTGAACTTGGTTTCGCTTCGCAATTGGTCGAATAATCGAATGGTTTAAGGCGTTAAGACACGACAACTCGACTATATAAGCATTCAACACCGCGGATCAGAAACAAGAGCGGAAAAAAACTTGTTTAGGAACGTGGACGAAATAACTTCCACAACTATGCATCACAGCTTCGGGCCGCCTTTGTCCGATCTCAAATCACAAAAACTTTGAAATAGCTCACTATTCCATCAACTTTTGTGATCTGAGATCAAACAAATTCGACCCAAATCTGTGCGCCTACTTGGGGAAGTTAATTCGTCCCCGTTCCTAACTTGTTTTTTTATTTTCATGGTAAATTTGTACACCCTTTATAAATTGAGGTTCCTCGGGGTTATAACAGATGTCAGGGTATATCTTCGATAATGGTCTCCATCTGTCGGATGAGTATAATCAGAATCGGGTTTAGTAGTCTTGGCGGTTATTTTGATGTCTACCTTGACAATATTCAAGATCTGGGCTATCGTTGGATTTGTCGGCGGGGCAATGACCGTTCCATTTTTCAAGGTATAAGTGAATTCCAAGGTATCAATATTCTCGGCGACTGGCTGATTGTTAGCAGTCACTTTCGATTTTCGACCCAGTTTTTGTATACTATCTTCTGTATAGAGTGAATAAGTGATGTTTTCATTCGAATCATCTGTATCTTCATCGGGAGTGCCAGTATCCGTGTCATCCGTTATATCAAGAGTGAAGTTAATAGAATTGGACGTGGCATTAACAATTCCGGCACCTGCCAAATTAGTGGGATCATACCCCGCCATCCTGATCTCTCTGGTCATCATATCCATAGCAGCTCTTACGTTCTGCACCATCTCGACAATCTGCTCCTGAACATCATACACTTTGCGCTGCATAAGGAAAGTACTCGACAATGCCGTCAGCATAATCAAGCCAATTGTCATGGTAATCAGTAATTCCACCAGGGTAAAACCGCGCTCTTTATTTTTAAACAAATACAATAGCCTTACTCCGCAAGAATTGTCTGTAAACTAACTGATTTGCTTGATTCCCAAAAAACAGCCACTGTTACCGTTTTCATGTTACCAGCCGGACTGTCGTCAACGACAGTTACTTCCCTTTCATATTTATTATCAGGAGATGGGAGAAAAGCCCTTATCTCTGATACAGCATTTGAGTAACTAACGCTTTTAATTTCTTCCATCTTATCCTGAGCCAGAGTAGTGGCGGTAGTAATCCTGTTGCTTAGCTTATTGCTGTTAATTATCCCTGTTATCAGAGCTGCTGTCCCAAGCAGCCCTACTGACAGAATAACCATGGCAACCAGAACTTCTATTAAGGTAAAGCCGTTATTGTTGATAAATTTGCGCACTTTCTCACCCATTGAATGCTAAGGAACGTGGACGAATTAACTTCCCCAAGTAGGCGCACAGATTTGGGTCGAATCTGTGCGCCTACTTGGGGAAGTTATTTCGTCCACGTTCCTAATTTATTTTCACCCTTCCCGCTGAAGAGATAGTTATGCTTTTCGACCAGCTTGAGTTGCTCAGGGTTATGGTAGGCAGACTGCTTGCTGTTCCATTGGGTTGAAATATCGGATTGTTATTAGCATTCAAAGTCACATCGTAATACTCGGTTTGAATATTTCTAAGCCTAACATCGCCTTCTCCGTCATCAACCGTACCATTATTATCTGCGTCATCGCATATCTTATATTCATGATTATAAAAAAATACCCTGACCCTGTGATTCAGTTTAACCGCTTTCATCCTCGCCGCCATCAAGTCACCCATTACCTGCCTTGCAGCGCCATTTAATCTTGATTTGGGTAGCCAGGCAAGATAGTTCGGAATCGCAATGCTTGCAACAATTCCCATAATAGCAATAACAATCAACATTTCAATTAAAGTAAAGCCCGATTGTTTATTGTGAACCGACATAAAATATCCTGCAAATATTTTCTTAAAAACATTATGAACGCATAAGGAACGTGGACGAAATAACTCGGGAATATTCCGGGTTAATCCCTCATCAAAAATCTCTTCTTTTAAATAATCCTGTGTATATGCCCTCAAGAATTTCTTATAGTTTTCCTTAAGATATAGTGCAAACCAGTATGGCAATCAAGAAAAAATATCATTTAACGATTAATATTTTGGAGAGATTCTTATTCCATTTTATTATCAAGCGCGCCAAATCCCATGCTTTTTCCTTTTCCAAATCAGACATAACCATAAAAAAATTTGAGTGCAACCAAAATAGAACATTTATCCGTTCAATTTGCAACTTCTGGTTACCAACGTAAAGAACGGGGACGAAATAACTTCCCCAACTATGCATCATAGCTTCAGGCCACCTTTGCCCGATCTCAAATCACAAAAATATCAAAATAGATAGGCTATTCCATCAACTTTTGTGACTTGAGATCGAACAAATCTGACCCAACTCTATGCGCCTACTTGGGGAAGTTATTTCGTCCACGTTCCTAAGTATAAGTTTAATGTGATGCAACGTTATCGACTATTTTCCATAACTATGGAAAATAGTCTTGACAATATTCCAGAGATATGGATAATAAGCGCTATGAAACGATTGATCGGTAAATATATATTTGACCCTGAAATGACAGCAGGAAAGATGATTTTTCTGACTGGTCCCAGGCAGGTGGGGAAAACTACTTTCGCTCAGAAGTGGCTTGAGTCCGTCGGCTCGGAAGACACATACTTCAATTGGGATGCCCCATCATTAATAGCAGAATACAAAAAAAATCCACTCTATTTTCGGAACATTATCGATGAGAAATTCAAGAACGATCCTGTTCCTTTCGTGTTTGATGAGATTCATAAACATACGGAATGGAGGAATATTCTTAAAGGTTTTTATGACATTAATCGCGAAAAAATACAGCTTCTTGTTACAGGTTCCGCCAGACTCGGCTATTTTCAAAAGTCCGGAGACTCACTGGTTGGACGCTACTTTTCCTATCAGCTTTTTCCGTTGGGACTTCCAGAGGTCACTGCCGATTTTTCTCATATTCTTGATAACGATGAAATTTTTGCTGACGGCAACCTTTTGGCAGGACGCGCCAGGGAAGCTAAAATGCAAGAGGCGGATGAAGCCTTTGAAAACTTGTTGAAATTTGGAGGTTTTCCAGAGCCGTTTCTCAAAGGCACAGAAAAGTTTCATCGAAGGTGGCAGAATAATTACAGGAACCTGCTGACAAAAGAAGACGTGCGTGATCTTTCACGGATTGCAGATATTAAGGGTCTTGAGACACTGGTGGAAATCCTTCCTGCAAAAGTCAGTTCTCAGCTTAGTATTCCGTCATTGAGCGAAGACTTGGGGAAAAAATACGATACCATAAAGAACTGGATAGATATATTAAAGGGTCTTTATCTGGTTTTTACTTTGCGTCCCTGGCATAAGAAAATAGCACGGGCAATAAAAAAAGAGAAAAAACTCTATTTCTTTGATTGGTCAATGCTGTCCGAGCCCGGAGTTATTTTTGAAAACCTTATGGCCGTTAGCCTTATACGTATGGCTGCAAGGATGACAGAAACCGGTCTGGGGAATTTTGAAATCCGGTATCTCCGTGACAGAGAAAAGCGGGAAGTTGATTTTATCCTGGCAAAAGACAATCATCCTGTTTGCCTGTTTGAGACAAAGGAAAGCGATACTGATATTAGTAAAGCCGGAAGGTTTTATGGAGAAAAACTCAACATTCCATTTTACCAGATTGTCCGCAATGCCTCAAAAGTTGAAACATTTCCTGGAAATTGTTTTGTAATCCCGGCAAGTAATTTTCTTATGTTAACAGGATAATTTGTTTTAAAAATTCACTGGCATTATGTCCCTACTGGAACACGAAGTTAAACCTTGACAGTCGGAGGCGGCTACCAACGTAAGGCGGGACACCTTGTAAATTCAACAAGTTAGATATAGCCAAAATTTGAGAAATCAAAGACGTTATTATCCAACTATTTTGCTTCGTTACGACAATCTTGCACGGTTCAAGAAGCTCGGGGACGAATATTTAATTCAATGGCTGAAGACCAAGACTTCTTAGAGTTGAGCCTCCATTTGGAAATAAGCCAAATATGAATATATTTTCCCTCCGGCAAAGCCGAAATAAATATCCAGTTAATCCTGCCCGCCCGCCTCTCTATCGCCTCGTTGTCGAAGTCGCTTCGCTCCATCGACAACACTGCGAATCAAGTGCCTCAGGCACATTCGCAGTGTTAGCCCAATAATTTGTCATACTCAGCATGTGTTCCGATCCAGAACCACTGTACACCGTCAGGCACAGAGACACCTATTGCTCGATAATGCAGGCCAACGCGGACACTACGATAACTGCCCTGACAAACTTGTTTAAAATGCAGAGAAGGGTGTGATGGATTTTCCTTCAACAAAGAGTAATTGTGACGTGCGAGTTTCTGAGTTTCCGGTGGCAGCGTATCGAAACGCCGCCAAAACTTGGTTGATGCGTAGTGTTTCAAATTTCTTGTGCCTTTCCTGACTCATATTCCTCAATTGCCTCTTTCGCTAGGACATCCAGTTTTCCGGCTGCTGCATCCGCTTCAATTTGAGCATCCCAAGCATCTGAATCATATTTTGCAAACCAAAGCCTGAATGCAGCTAATTCTTTTAGTGAAAATTTTTCTATCTTGTTTTCAACAACTTCTACTGCTATCATCTGCTTTACCTCCTCCGAATCTCTATATAAACCTTTATTCTGCCCAGGCTAACGTGCGAGTCACCTGCACCAAAAGCTAATTATGACTTGGCAAAAGCGACGTTTTACCATGAAAATATAGCGTCACTATCTCCATTTTTGGGATAAAAATTCCCCCTTACCCCCAAAATTTCCGTTTTAACTCGGCGGAATCTAAGCCTGTTTGTTACTTCAAACTCTAAATTGTGTTTGTTTCTACGGTTAATCTTGTTTGAATGCTGCCTATTCTCAACAACTCGGAAGATAACCGTATTTCTTTAATGCTTTGATCCAACGCGGTGCATTCCGTTGTACTGCTAATGCTTCATAATCTACGTCTGTATCCTTATAAGGCTGCTTTTTTGATAATACTATAAATACAACCTCCAGCATTTTGGATGCTCTTCCGCTAATACTTTGATTTAGAGATACTTATTATTTTCAGATAGTTACAACTTAGGCTATTAAACTCCTAATTTGTGTAATCATGTAGGTTAGGTTGTGAGATAAGTCCCGAAACCCAACAACAGCTTAAAATCGTTGGGTTTCGCTTTGCTCAATCCAACCTACGGAAAGTGTCCAAAGAAAGATCAAAATATAATCAAAGTATTAGCGGAAGAGCATCCCATATTATGTTGGGAAGAAAAAACATAAAAAGCGCGGTAATGGACTTTACCCCGGTTTGGTCATATTGGGTATTCACGATCACTGCACTCCTGGATTGGCTTCTGAAATTGCAATGACCGCAGCAGCAATGGATTCTTTTGAAGAAGCGCAGGCAAATCTGTCTCAGCAAGGCATTTTTCTTAACGTCAAAACAATTCAAACCATTGTTTACAAGTATGCACAGAGAGCCAGACTTATGCAGAAAGCCGGTACCGTGGTATATGACGTAAGTTTGAGGGGTCGGCGTGTGGTCATATCTACGGATGGGGGCCGCGTTCGGATCCGGAAAAACAAGCGAGGCAAAAAAACAAATAAGGGCAGAAACCGGAAGCGAAAACAATGTACTATTGGCTTTCTTATAATGCAGGTTAAAGTAGTCTGTGGAGTTTCTGGAGAACATCATCATATTTACTGTCACTGAAACAGAATTTAAGCGTACTGCATTTTTCACGCAGCTTTTTGATTTGATCAACAACGCCGGAATTATTCATTACAACTTCATGGATAAGGCCTGCCAGTAATTGAAAGTTTTTTTCTTCCATTCCAAAGCGGGTCATTTCAGATACACCCATCCTCAATGCCCCTGAAGCAGTAAATCCTTCTTCATCTGTACTTGCCTGATAGTTACATATGATGTTGTTTTCTTCAAGCCGGCTTGCTATTTCCGGACCGCGGCCGTAGCCAACATGTACCAGCACCTGATGAGTTTCTGTAAAGTCGATTGTCGGGTCCCCCGCAACATTCAGGCCACAGTCTTTAAGCGCACGGGCAAATGCCTTGGCATTAGCTATAATCTTTGACTGGTATTCGTCTTTGAAGTAATTCATTTCATAAGCAGCCATCAGCAAACCAAGCAGCGTGCCCAGGTGATGGTTGGACACAGAACCAGGGAATGTTCTTCGAACAAGAGCTTCCCAGAGAGCATAGAGTTCTTCGTGTTCTTTAAAATTTGTTCCAACAACACCACGCTGTGTGCCGAAAAAGGTTTTATGTGTCGAGCCTGTAACTATATCTGCGCCTTCGGCGAACGGCTGCTGAAAGTGAGGCCCAATAAGCCCCAGAACATGTGCCATGTCATACATTACCACAGACTTTATAGCCTGGGTGTCCAGAAACTGACGAATTTCAGCGACAGGCTCTTTATGTATAACCATGCTTTTACCGAAAATAATGAGTTCCGGCCGGTACTCATTAATTAATTTCAAAGTCGCCGCTACATCAATCTTAAACGGATTTTCAGCCAGCACAGGGAAATTTACAACAGCGGGTCGTTCCGTACGGGGATCCCTTGCTACATAGTCCTTTAGCGCACCCATTGGCTGGGCACTGAGATGTCCACCCTTGCCAATGTGGTTGTGCATTACCTGACGAATTCTGCGTGGTTCAGACTTGCGGTCAGCGCGGTTCATGAAGTCGACTATCGCACTGAAAACAGCGGTATTTGCCATTTGACCGCTGATAAGACGTGTCTCTACATTATCGCATCCTAAAAATTTTCGCATTTCTTCTTCCAGCATCTGCTCTACTTCGCATATAAAATCAACTCCCTGGTAATAGAAGATATCAGCGTCATAGAATGCAATGGATTTTTTGTGTTCCGCATAACGGAAGGCCGGATCCATCACAGACAAAAGCCTGGTCATCGGCGAGATCGTCATTTCTGATGGAATCAGATTGATGCAGCTTTTCTGCCGCCAAATAGTATTTTCCAGGGTTTTTCCAAGCAATCTGCTGACCCTGGATTGTGTATCTCCTGCAGGAAGCTCTTTTTCAGCCAATTGTTGATCAAATACTATGGGGCGGGCGTAAGGAGGTGCTTCTGAACACATATGGTGTTTGACTACAACAGCATCAACAGCTTTACCTCGAATTTCTATTGTGAGCTTTTCGTCTTCAAGAATGTCGCTATTTATGTATCCCAAACATATAGAGCGCAACTGATGATGGTCGGTTTGCGAAGATGCCAGCCCTTCACCCTCTACTGTCCATAGTGGTACCATTGTGCCGCTTGTAATGTAGCCTACATGTTGTTTGCCTTTGAATACTTTTGTCCCTTCACGGGCAATGCCTCGCCCTGTAACGGCGATGGGCTTAATAATACGCGGCAGGTCATTTATCAGAGAGTAGTCGCGTGAGACTATTTTTTTATTAGCATTGTGCTGTTTAATTAGCTCAGAATAGCCTATATAATTACCCTTCAGCAAAGAAAAACTAACTGCAAACTTTGCAAGTGGGCATGATAATATGGGAATTTCCTTTCCCTCATGATCAATACCAAGCTCGTGGCCATATAGAGGTAATCCAGCCTCCAGGCGTAGCGTATCTCTTGCCCCAAGGCCTATAGGGATTGCTCCTTTAGCAATAATTTGGTCCCACACCATCAAGGCATCTTCACGACTGATAAACAGCTCGAAACATAAAGGCTCACCAGTATAGCCTGTGCGGGCTATTTTCACCGTGGCCCCTGAAATATTCACAATGCTGACGGCATTTCTGATAGGCTCAGGAAGGTTACCGGAGTCAATGATTTCTTCCATTACATATCGAGACATTGGCCCCTGAAGTGCAATCATTACAATATCGCTGGTTTTGTCAATAAGCTCAACATCTTGAAAATCTTTAAGATGTAAATTCAGGTGTTCCCAGTCCTTTTCGAGATTAGCTGCATTGACTACCAGAAGATACTCTTCTTCTACAAAGCGATATAGATAAGCATCGTCAACCGCGCCTCCATTTTCATTTGGAATAAGTGTATACTGAGCGCCGGTTTCCCTGATGTTAAGTGCTTCAGCATTATTTGTTAAAACGTGTTGAAGAAATTCTAGTGCTCCGGTACCCCGGACGATAAATCGTCCCATATGGGATACATCAAAAAGACCTGCTTTCTTGCGTGTAGCCAGATGCTCTTCCAAAATTCCGGCAGGATAGAAAATCGGCATTTCCCAGCCGCTGAATTCCACTATCTTTGCAACAAGAGCGACATGTCTGTCATAGAAAATAGTTCGTTGAAGTCCGCTCATTAATTTTTTCCTTTCCTCTAACATGTAGTACGCACTACCAAATTATTTTTGATCAAGCCCTAAATTATGATAAAACGAAATGGTTAGGAACGTGAACGAATTAACTTCCACAAGTAGGCGCACAAATTTGGGTCAGATTTGTTCTTAGTATCAGCCTTAACCGGTTTCGTCAACTCAAGAAGAAAACCCACAGCAATTCTAATTATAGTCCGTTATTCACCACGAAGCACACGAAGAGCGCGAAGTAGAGCTTGTTATTTTCTTATTTCTTCGTGATCTTCGTGCGCTTCGTGGTATTCCATTTCTTTTGATTCGCAAAAATTATTCCATAATTAGAATTGCTGGAAAACCCAAATCCTTCATCAAAAAAATACCCTCTTTCAAAAATATATAATTTAATGTATTCACATTGATATATTAAATTTCCGATCAATAAATCACGATGCTTTTGCAATTTTTTGAAGTTCACTGTAAAAGGGAGTTTTAAAATAGATTGTTCAGATCACAGATTAGGAACGAGGACGAAATAACTTCCCCAACTATGCATCACAGCTTCAGGCCACCTTTGCCCGATCTCAAATCACAAAAATATTGAAATAGCTTGCTATTCCTTCAACTTTTGTGATTTGAGATCGAACAAATTTGACCCAAATCTATTAATATGTTTATAACTCTCGAAGGCATAGAAGGTTCAGGCAAGACGACTCAGATAAAGAATATAGCTAAATTCTTGCAGAGTAAAGGACAGGACTGCGTTATAACCCGGGAGCCGGGAGGTACAAAGAGCGGAGAAAAAATTCGGGCAATCCTTCTTGATCCCGAAAGCAAAGATATGAATCCTCTAACTGAGCTTCTTCTCTATATGGCAGACAGATCTCAGCATATTAAGGAATTTATATATCCAGCCTTATCTTCAGGCAAAACCGTTTTATGTGATCGTTATTATGATGCCACAGTTGTTTATCAAGGTTTTGCAAGGGGACTTGATATAGGACTTATAAACAGGTTACATAAATTGGTCTTTGAAGATTTAAAACCCGACATAACAATCCTTCTTGACCTGCCACCTGAAACAGGCTTGACGCGAGCATGGGAACAAATAGAAAATGGCTCAAGGACTGCCCTTGAAACCCGTTTTGAAAAAGAAACCCTTTTGTTTCACCAAAAGGTTAGAATCGGCTACCTTGAGCTTGCTAAAAAAGAGCCTTTGAGATTCAAAATTGTTGATTCATCAAATAATGAAAATCAGGTCAGAAATGATATAATAAAGATTTTAGGTAAAAAATGGATATAAAGCCAATGATTCATTCTATCTTAGCTGCCATAGGCAATACGCCGATAGTGGAAATAAGGAAATTAAACCCGAATCCTAAGGTTAAGATACTCGCGAAGCTGGAATATTTTAACCCGGGAGGTTCGATAAAAGACAGAACCGCTCTTTATATGATCGAAAAAGCGGAAAAATCCGGTTTACTTACACACAACAAGACGGTTATCGAGGCTACAAGCGGTAATACAGGAATCGGACTTGCTTTGGTATGCGCTGTAAAAGGGTATAAACTGTTGTTAACAATGTCTGAGTCTGTAAGCGTTGAAAGACAAAAGATCTTGAAGGCTCGGGGCGCTGAAATTTTATTGACGCCTGGGCATCTTGGAACAGATGGTGCCATTGAGGAGGTATATCATCTGGCACTGGAAAACCAGGATACATACTATATGACAGATCAGTTCAATAATGAAGCCAACTGCCTGGCACACTACCATGAAACAGCCGAAGAAATCTGGGAACAAACCAAAGGCAATGTATCAATGGTTGTTGCAACAATGGGAACAACCGGTACTCTCATGGGCGTCTCAAAAAGGCTGAAAGAATACAACCCTGATATAAAAATAATTGGCGTAGAACCCTACCTTGATCACAAAATTCAGGGCTTAAAAAATATGAAGGAGGCATACCGTCCGGAAATTTTTGAAAAAAACCGTCTTGATAAAATAGTCAATATTGAAGACGAAGAAGCCTTTGAAATGACAAGGAAACTTGCAAAAAAAGAAGGCATATTCGTCGGCATGAGCAGTGGCGCAGCTATGGTTATCGCCGGAAAAGAAGCTGAAACCATGACCGAAGGTACAATAGTTGTAATATTTCCGGACGGTGGTGAGCGGTACCTCAGCACACCACTTTTTGCAGTACAAAACAAAGTCGGCCTTCAATTCTTTAATACCATGAGTCGGACTAAAGAACCATTTGATCCGATTCAGCCAGGAAAAGTTTCCATATATTCATGCGGCCCTACAGCTCACGCCAGAATGGACATGGGAGAATGCCGGCGTTTTGTCTTTGCCGACATTCTAAGCCGTTATCTTGATTTCAGAGGCTATTCTGTTACCCACATCATGAATATAACTGATATGGATGACAAAACCATAAATGGTTCTGAAAAAGCGGGTCTTTCTCTCTCTGAATTTACAGAAAAATACATTGATTATTTTAAAAAAGATCTGGCCGACCTTAACATTAAACCTGCCACTAAATATCCAAAAACAAGCGAACATGTCGAAGATATGGTCTTGCTGGCTGAAAAACTCGTTAATAAAGGAGTTGCATATGAAAAACTCCGTTCGCTGTATTTTGATATTTCTCGTTTTTCAGATTATGGAAAACTATCAGGTATTGACATAAACAAGATAAAAATCGGAGCAACAGTAGATCTGGATGAATATGAAAAGGACAATCCACGAGATTTTACTCTTTTCAAAAGATCCAGGCTCTCAGAGCTCAAAAGGGGAATATATATCAAGACAAAGTGGGGCAATGTTCGTCCGTCATGGCATATACAGTGCGCTGCCATGTCTATGAAATATCTTGGCGAATTCTTTGATATCCATACCAGCAGTAGATCGCTCGTATTTCCCCATCATGAAAATGAAATAGCTATTGCTAAATCTTTAACCGGTAAGCCTCTGGCTAAATACTGGATTCATTGTGATCAGGTTCTGATTAACGACAAGAACATGCGTAACAAAAAAAATAGGCTTACTCTTGAAGAACTCTATGGTCTCGGCTTTTCCGGAAGAGAAATAAGGTACTGGCTTTTTTCAAGTCATTACAGAAAACCCATTAATTTTTCAGTCGAACGGCTCGAATATACCAGGCATTCCTTAAAAAGACTTGATATATGTATTAATTCTTTGATGAATTTAAAAGAGGAGCTTTTTTATCCTGAACTTGACCAGCTTATTTATGATATTAAACATGGCGTTGTTACCGCCATGGATGATGATTTGAATATTTTAGCAGCACTGGCTTCGATTTTTAATATCATAAAACAAATAAATATATTGATCCTGAACAAAATGCTCGGCAAAGATGATGCCTCCAAGATTATAGATGCATTTCAAAATATTGATTCAGTGCTGGGAATATTTAACTTTGGAGATGAATTTTCAAGTCCTGAAATCCTGCGCCTGATTGAGGAAAGGAATAAGGCCAGAGCAGAGAAAAATTGGGACATTGCTGACAGGATAAGAAACCAGCTCATATCCCTTGGTGTTACAGTAAAAGACCATAAAATTAATAATTCAGAATATTATAATCCTTAAAGCAACAAATGTCCAATTTTTGTGCAAAATCAATATATTATGGTAATACCAACCACTCAACGAGGTCTAAATCATGAAACCCATATATTTTCCATTTACGTATATTTCCGAACCGGTTTTAGAGGCACTTTTCGCCTTTTTCAAACAGATTGTCGTTTACCGGCCCTCAAATCTAAAAATACCTGAAAGTATGCAAAAACTGGCTGATAGCGATTTGCTTGAAATTCGTATTCCAGTTAAGGGAGATGAGAATAAAATTGATGATATTCTAAAGGACTACAAAAGTTGGGCAAACATTCATCAGGGAAGTGAAATGGCTTTTTTTAAGACAAAGCCGGATATAATTCCCTTTTTTGGCGAATCTTCCACATCACAAATCAAAGCAGATATAAAAAAAAAGAAGCAAAAACAACAGAACGAAAAAAAGCAGGACTCTCTTTTAAATGCAAGAATTTTTCTTCATATTGCCCAGGAATTCGACTTGCAAAACTGGGAAATAAACAAAGATCTTCTATTATTGGAAGAGAAAACATTAAACCTCATTGATAATCTCAAAGGAGAGGATGAATTATCATTTAAAGGAAACAATAGAGAAAAGGCATTAAAAATAGATCATCAAAGCGAGTATATGATATCTGATCGAATTATTGCATGGACACATTTTCTACAATGCGATCAAGATATGTCAAACCTGTTTATAACAAACAGCCGTTCAGTTGTTGAGTATCTGATAGAAAAAACCCCTGAGGCCAAAATTGTGCTTAGTATTGATTCAATACCACTGACTAACAGCAGGGATAAAAAGACAGAAAAATGGCAGAAAGGTTTAATCAAGCAGCTTGAATTATTTCTGGAAAATTCTTTGCCTGCATCAGAAGACATCAAAATTAAATCTCCTTTTGACAAAAACGACGGCAAAAAAATTTCATTAACATTATATCTTGTCCCGGGCGAATCTCCTTATAAATTTTTTACCCGTAGCGCCTGGCACAGAACGCCTGTTAAAGAAATAAATAAGAAAGCCGGATTTAACAATACTCTGATAGGATTTGTTGAATTTTAAGAAATAGGGACGAAATAACTTCCCCAAGTAGGCGCATAGATTTGGGTCAAATTTGTTTGATCTCAAATCACAAAAATTGATGTAATAGCCTATCTATTTCGATATTTTTGGGATTTGAGCCTGGATTTGAGATTTGGCAAAGGTGGCCTGAATCTGTGATGCATAGTTGGGGAAGTTGTTTCGTCCCTGTTCCTAATTTGGGCGAGTCCTTAACCACCTCGGCTATAAAGGACTTTCCTCACCTTGACATAAAAACGTAAGGAGAGTAACATCTCATAAAATCTTGTCAAGTAGTCAAATGGTTGAGTGGTTAATTTAATGATATCTGCAAGTTAATGAAATACATAATTTATTTGGAGGGTGCCATGACCGAGATTATTGATGTAAGAGCTAGAGAAATTCTGGATTCAAGAGGGAATCCCACAGTTGAGGCAGATGTCATTGTAGCCTGCGGCGCTGTCGGACGTGCAGCGGTTCCTTCCGGAGCTTCTACAGGTAAACGTGAAGCATTAGAGCTTCGCGACAAGCGTTCTAAACGATTTGGCGGAAAGGGTGTAACCCAGGCTGTAAAAAATGTTTTAACTATAATTGCTCCTGCTGTGCGCGGTATAGATGCAGCAAATCAGATGGCACTTGATAACTTGATGATTGAATTAGATGGCACTCCTAATAAATCAAAACTTGGAGCAAATGCAATTCTCAGCGTATCTATGGCGGCTTCAAGGGCGGCGGCTTCAGCTTATGATTTACCGCTTTACAGATATCTTGGGGGGATAAATGCAAGATACCTTCCCATCCCAATGATGAACATTATAAACGGGGGCGTACATGCTGCCAACAATCTCGATATACAGGAGTTTATGATAGTACCTATTGGCTCAAAAACCTTTGTCCAGGCTGTAAGAATGGGAGCTGAAATTTTTCACAGCCTTAAAAAAGTGCTTAAAAAGCAAGGATTTAGTACTTCGGTGGGAGATGAAGGCGGTTTTGCACCTGACCTTAAATCAAACGAAGATGCAATAAAATTTATCATTAATGCAATTGAATCTGCAGGATATCAACCAGGCAAAGATGTTGGTCT
>JABZFQ010000285.1 GCA_014237365.1 Desulfobacteraceae bacterium
ACAAAGTTATTGATTTTCGGGGATGGTTCCCCGCTCTGTGATATATGCGAGATATTGGTGGAATGTGCAAAACGATTCGAACCTCCGGAAAATCCGGCCCAATGTATTCGGCAATATCCTGTAGGGGCAGGCCCCTGTGCCTGCCCTGATAATATGCAACAACAGGGCGGAAGGGCAACCACAGGCGTTGCCCCTACGTTAGGAACGTGGACGAAATAACTTCCGCAACTATGCATCACAGCTTCAGGCCGCCTTTGCCCGATCTCAAATCACAAAAATATTGAAATAGCTCGCTATTTCTTCAACTTTTGTGATCTGAGATCAAACAAATTCGACCCAAATCTGTGCGCTTACTTGGTGAAGTTAATTCGTCCACGTTCCTTATTTGAAAACGAATTGTATCACATATTAAGGGAACCATCATCAAGATGGCATTGTTTTATTTTGGTTACACTCAAATTAATTATATGAAAGGCTATATAAGGGCTTGATCAAATATGAAACATACAGATCTTTCTATTTTTGAACAAAAAATTCTGTATAAATTTAATGAGATAACTATTCTTGAAGAGGCTCTCAATCACAGTTCCTTTGTTAATGAGCAAGATAATGCAAACATAAAGGATAATGAGCGCTTTGAGTTTCTTGGAGACGCTGTATTAAACCTATTTGTGGGGCATATTCTTATGCAGCGTTATCCCGACTTAAATGAGGGAGATCTTTCAAGAATGCGAGCAGGCCTTGTTAATGAGTCTCAGCTCGCAACTATAGCCCGCGCAATTGATTTGGGTTCTTTTGTAAGGCTTGGCAGGGGAGAAATTCAAACAAACGGTTGCAAAAAGAATTCTATATTGGCTGATACTTTTGAGGCAATAATAGCCGCTGTATATATTGATGGCGGTTTTGATGAAGCATTTAAGATGATTGAAAACAATTTTTCCGATTTGTTGGATTCTATTGCTGCCTCGCTGGACAATCACGATTATAAGAGCCGGATTCAGGAGCTTGTTCAGGAAAGTCATAAGATAATACCTCAATACAGAGTGCTTCATGAAAGTGGCCCGGATCACGACAAGACTTTCAACGTCCAACTGGATGTGCGCGAAATAAGAACAGAAGGTGTCGGCAAGAGCAAAAAGATGGCGGAACAGGATGCCGCCAGAAAAGCTCTCGAAATTCTAAAAAAAAATAGAAATTAATGGGAAGATTTGGGAAACTTTTTATTGTTCCAGTTTTTTTACCTAATATAGGGTGTCCTCATAAATGTGTTTTCTGTAACCAATCTGCAATAACAGGAGTAAAACAAAAAACACCTTCTCCTGAAGAGATTGGGTTACATATAAATCGGTTTCTAAATTATAAGGGGAAGAACAGAAGTTTAGTTCAGATCTCATTTTTTGGCGGGAATTTTCTTGGGCTCAAAACTGATTTCATAAAATCTTTACTTCGCGAGGCTACAAAATTTGTAATTGACGAAAGAGTTGACAGCATTAGATTTTCCACACGTCCTGATACTATAGATTACGAAAGACTGAATATTTTAAAGGAATTTCCTGTTACTACAGTTGAGATCGGTGTACAGTCTATGGATGATAAGGTGCTTTCATTATCTGAACGGGGGCATACATCTTCAGACACAGAAAAAGCAGTCAGCATCCTAAAAGAGAGAAATTACGAAATCGGCCTTCAGATGATGATCGGCCTGCCTGGTGATAACGGGGCTGGAGCTTTATATTCAGCAAAGAGGATTGCTGCACTTTCTCCTGATTTTGTCAGAATTTATCCTACCTTGGTGCTTAAAAACACCATTCTGTCCAGATGGTATAAAAAAGGAAAATATACTCCCCTGTCTCTTGAACAATGTATTACGCTTGTAAAAGATATTTATCTGATATTCAAAGAAAAGAAGATACAGGTAATCCGTATGGGCATTCAGGCCTCTGAGCATTTTGAAAGGGAATCAACAATTTTGGCGGGTCCTTATCACCCGGCCTTTGGACATCTTGTTCATTCGGAGATATTTCTTGATATGGCCTCGTCTCTTATTGAGTCTGAGGAAATCGACTGCCGTGATTCAGTCGAAATAAAAGTTCATCCTCAAAGTATTTCCAAAATGAGGGGCTTAAAAAACAGGAATATCGAAATTCTTAAAACAAGATTTCACATTAAATCGCTTAAAGTTATACCGAATTTTTCTGTCAAAAAAGATAAAGTTAGTGTAATCCCCATCCGCAGATTACGCAGATTTTAACTACAGAGATACATGGACCTTAAATTAAAAAAATTACTAAACAAGCCTTTCTCTGCTCCAACCTGTAACTTCCTGGATAATAATTTTTATAAAGAAATATCCCATCATATTCTTGCTGATTCCAACTATCTGATAACAGCTCAGGGAGCAGGTAAAACATCTATCGCTCTTGGCATTATATCTGAAGTAATCAACAGTAAAGTTGTGTGGTATATTGCGCCTCCAGTCTCAGTTAATCTGTATCAAATTTTTCACATCAAATCAGCCTTGAATAATGTGGATATTACAGTAATGACCGAGAATGAAAGAAATAAGTCAGATTGCCGAATGGTAATCTGGTCTTCAGACATTTTTATGGGTTATCTCGCAGACCTTGGCAGCCTCACAAAACCTGATCTGATCATTTTTGATGATGCAGAATTTCTTGGCCATCCTGACAAAGGGACAGTTTTGGAAACATGTTTACTTTGCCTGCCAGAGGCTGTTCCTGTATTGGTTTTGGCTTCTTCGGTTGCAAATTCAAAGGAACTGTCAGCATGGCTGGAAGCAGCATGCCAACGCTCCTGCCGGCTGCTTGAAATAAATCTTCCTCAAGTGCCCATAATACCAGCTTTTATTTCTTCCCAGTGGGATATGGTACCGCTTGTGGATAGAAAAAGGCTTTCCGGTAAAGTGAAACGTTTGTTAAAGGAAAAATCCGGTTTTAATAATTTTAAGGCAACTTCTTTTATTAAACAGCTTGTTTCCTTTATTAGAGCCGAAAACCTGACACCTGCTATTGTTTTGATGCCATCAGAAAAAGACTGCGATCTGGCTGTTAATGCATGTTCCAAAATAATATCGAATGTTGGAGAGATGTTAACCCAGCCTCAGATCACCACAGTATTAGACCGGTATCCTTTTTTAAAGGATTATCCCATGCTTACGGCAGCCCTGGCCAAGCAGATTGCACCATTTCATTCTGGCCACCATCCTTTGTGGTGTGCACTGGTAGAATATTTTCTATCATTTGATAGCATTGATATCGTTTTTGTCACATTGGACAGTGTGGAAAAAATGATCAGCAGAGTGAAAACAGCGGTTTTTTGTATTGAACAAAAGATTGTTGAGAATAAAAAGGCTTATAAAATTACCCAGTGGAAGATTGATCGTATAGCCAGCCTGGTCGGACGTATGGAAATAGATAATGCAGGTTGCATTGCTCTGGTTCATACCCCCGATGTAGATGCCGTCCGGATTAAGGATATGTTGCTTCATATAAATGTCTCTTTAAACAGCACATTCCAATGCAATTGTCGCTCAGTATTGGGCATTCTGGCTAATGGCCTGGAGCCTGTTGCAATAATGAAACGCTTATTATTTAAATTCCAGAATAAGCGCTTTGAAGAATTTGATATGGAAGAATTCCAAACGCAGCTTGTTGAGGAATTACCTGATGCACGCTGTATCGCTCATATCAAGTCGATTACTTCACTGAAAAATCTTTACCTTAAGATGACCATGGAAATCAGTAACCTGGCCAATCGCATTAAAATAACCAATGTTTCCGGAAAAAATCAAAATCTGGATAAAAGACAACATAAACTTGAATGTACGTTGTCTCAACTTCCTTGCAATGAATGTGTTCATTTTTCCTTGTGCCATAAAAGAGGAACAAAAAAATTTCGAATTCTTATTGAAAAATACTATGAAATACAAAGCAGATTGGAAAAAAGCATAACAGGTTGCCAGATAGATTTTCAGTATTTTGTCAAATTCCTCCAGGAATTTGGGCTGGTGAATCAGAAACAGCATCTTACAAAAGAGGGAGAGCTGGCGCTAAGGACATGTCTTAACTTTCCGCAGTCGTTGATTGAATGTATTCGTGAAGGGTTGCTGCCTGTTGATACTTCAGCAGTTTTTTTTGCTTTGATTGGTGGATTTGCGGAATGTCCCGAATGGGACGGTTTTAAAATAACAGAAAACATACAAGAGCAATGCCGGGAGTTATTGCCTGCTTTCGAGAAAATGGCGACTGTGTTGGACATAACTAAAAAGAAAATGCTTCGATTCGGAATACTTTCTCCGGAATATTCCCTTTCCCAATCGGCTGTAATGCTGGCCTGGAAAAAGAGAGCCGATATAGAGATATTGACCAAACAAACAGTTATTCCAATCGGTCTCATTGTAGAATTGATCCAAAAGACCGAGTACTTATCGGAACGTTTAGGAACGTGGACGAATTAACTTCCGCAAGTAGGCGCACAGATTTGGGTCAGATTTGTTCGATTTCAAATCACAAAAGTTGATGGAATAGCAAGCTATTTCAATAAATTGGATGGCGGAAGTGCATGGGAATCGAACCCACCCGGGACGGTTTTAGCGCCCCACACCGGATTTGAAGTCCGAGAGCCCCACCAGTGAGCTGCGCACTTCCGTATATTAAAATTATATAATATATTATTATTAATTCAACAAGCATTAAAAAAATGGTTTGGCAAAAAAATTCCATCTTAAAAAAAATACAGGTTAATAAAATGATACATAGAGATAGACTGCTGGAAACATTTACTCATCTCGTAGGAATTGACAGCGTCTCAAAAGAAGAAGGACGCATTTGCCGAGAAATCAGTGAAATACTTGAGTCAATGGGCGCAGAAACTTTTGTTGACAATGCCGGAGAAAAAACAGGGAGCAATACTGGAAATCTTATTGCCAGGTTCAAGGGAAATGCCAAATGCCCCGCGCTGCTTATTAATGCTCACATGGACACCGTCAATCCCGGTAAAGGCATATCTGTTATACTCAAAGACGGAATCCTTACAAGCGATGGGACAACAATTCTCGGAGCCGATGATAAAAGCGCTATCGCCATCATAATAGAAACCATAAGAACTCTCCAGGAGAACAATATTGAATACGGTCCGTTAGAGATTGTATTTACTACTTGCGAAGAAATAGGTCTTTTAGGCGCCAAACATCTTGATTACAGCCTGATTACAGCAAATTATGGCTATACTCTTGATGCCGCAGATACAGATGGTATAGTCACACGGGCACCTGCTGCAAACCGTATTGAGTTTAAAATACACGGCAAAGATGCCCATGCAGGGGCTGCGCCTGAAAAAGGGATAAATGCCATCTGTCTTGCAAGCAAGGCTATAGCGGTCCTTGATATCGGCAGAATCGACCATGAAACAACATGCAACATCGGCATAATTGAAGGCGGAGTTGCCACAAATATAGTTCCAGGCATGGTTGCTGTTAAAGGCGAGGCCAGAAGCCATGATAAAGAAAAGCTAAAAAAAATTACGGCTGAAATAGTATCATCTTTCAAAACTGTCGTTGATAATTACAAAAATTCTGTTTCAGATGATGAGCTCCCTTGTCTTGAAATTTCTATTGAAAATGACTTTCCATTAACTAACATTCCTGACAATACCCCTGTTGTAGCTCTTGCACGTAAAGCCGCTAAAAATCTTGGAAGAAATATGACTTCCAAAACAACAGGCAGCGGTTCAGATGCAAACATATTTTTTGAGAAAGGAATTATTACAGGAGTACTTGGCACAGGAATGCGCAATGTGCATACTGTACGCGAATCAATACAGCTTGATGATATGGTAAAAACAACTCAGCTTCTGCTTGAGATAATCAGGATTCATTCAATTGACAGACCTCGTTAAAAATAATTTTTATATGGTCTCCAAGCCCTTTAGGAACGGGGACGAAATAACTTCCCCAACTATGCATCACAGCTTCAGGCCGCCTTTGTCCGGTCTCAAATCACAAAAATATTGAAATAGCTCGCTATTCCTTGGTTCAGGGGTTCAGAGGTTCAGAGGTTCAGGGGTTCAGAGGTTCAGAGGTTCAGAGGTTCAGGGGTTCAGAGGTTCAAAGGTTCAGGGGTTCAAAGGTTCAAGGGTTGACAGATTCATGATGCTTACCCAGTGAAATCAGTGACATCAAAAAAATCGTGAAGCGATTAACCCTGAACCCTTGAACCTCTAAAACAGGAGAATCACATAATATGTTAGCCTATTTTGATTGTTTTAGTGGAATAAGCGGCGATATGACGCTGGGAGCTTTTATCGACATTGGAGTTCCTTTAAAATTGCTGAAAGAGTCCATTGAAAAATTACCATTAAAAAATTTTGATATATCTACTGAATCAATTTTCCGCAACGAAATTAAAGCTCAAAGCGTTAATGTCATTTCAAAGGATAATATAAAATCAAGGCATTATGCTGAGATTAAAGCTCTTGTCCAAGACAGTTCTCTTTCGTTAAAAGTAAAGGAAAAGAGCCTTGAAATTTTTGAAAGGCTCGCAATTGCTGAAGCTGAAATACACGGACAGCCCAAAGAAAAAGTGCATTTCCATGAACTGGGGGGTATTGATGCTATCGTAGATATTGTAGGGACAGCTCTATGTTTGGAATATCTGGATATTAAAAATGTAGTTTCATCAAGAATTCCTTTAGGCAATGGTTTTGTCTCCTGCCAACATGGGACGTTACCCGTTCCTGCTCCTGCAACCCTTTCAATCCTGAAAGGAATTCCTGTTTATGGGACAAAAATTCCGCACGAGCTGGTTACGCCAACCGGCGCAGCAATTATTGCCTCTATTGCTGACTCCTTTGAAGAAATTCCGGATATTATAGTTGAAAAAACGGGATATGGTGCAGGAAAACGCGATCTTAAAACAATACCGAATCTTTTGCGGATTATTATTGGGACCCCGGCAAATCATGTATCCGACTATCAAAAAGACCGAATTTCAGTAGTTGAAACGTGTATTGATGATATGAATCCTGAATTTTTTGGTTTCCTGATGGAGCGCCTGCTTGAAGAAGGAGCTCTGGATGTTTACTTGATTCCTGTGTTTATGAAAAAAAACAGACCGGGCACAATGATTCAGGTTTTGTGCATGAAAAATAGAAAAAAACGTATAATAAATCGTATTTTATCTGAAACCACATCATTAGGTATAAGACATTATGATGTTCAAAGATTTAAACTTGTTCGGGAGAATATAACTATAAAAACAACTTATGGTGATGTTCAGATAAAACGTATAAAAAATCCAAACGGATCTGTCCAGCTTGTGCCTGAATACGAAGTTTGTAAAAAAATCGCCATAGAAAAGAGTATCCCGCTAAAAATTGTATATGACACTATAATTAAAGAAACAAAATCTAACAGTTCACGATTGTCGGTTTACAAGTAACCGTTTTATGTTTTGATCAACCGTAAACCGTTACAATCTAAGGAACAGAGACGAAATAACTTGAGTGTAACCAAAATAAAACAATGCCATTTTGATGATGGTTCCCTATTATGTGATACAATTCGTTTTCAAATAACGTAGGGGCAACGCCTGTGGTTGCCCTTCCGCCCTGTGGTTGCATATTATCAGGGCAGGCACAGGGGCCTGCCC
>JABZFQ010000129.1 GCA_014237365.1 Desulfobacteraceae bacterium
GAGATATTGGTGGAATGTGCAAAACGATTCGAACCTCCGGAAAATCCGGCCAAATGTATTCGGCAATATCCCGTAGGGGCAGGCCCCTGTGCCTGCCCTGATAATATGCAACCACAGGGTGGAAGGGCAACCACAGGCGTTGCCCCTACGTTATTTGAAAACGAATTGTATCACATAACAGGGAACCATCATCAAGATGGCATTGTTTTATTTTGGTTACACTCAAATAACTTCCCCAACTATGCATCATAGCTTCAGGTCGCCTTTGTCCGATCTCAAATCCCAAAAATATTGAAATAGGTAAGCTATTCCATCAACTTTTGTGATCTGAGATCGAACAAATTCGACTCAAATATGTGCGCCTACTTGTGGAAGTTAATTCGTCCACGTTCTTTAAGATGCAAAAATGTGAAGTTATTTTTAGGCGATTCCTAAGACCGACTTTACCTGTTGCAAGATTGAACCAAAGTGTTATATCTTAAACTTTATATTTATTAAAAGGAGAAACTGATGAAATCAAAAAAATTCTTAATTTCATTGTTTATTGTTTTTGCCATGGTAACAGGAGTTTGTGCGCAAGAGAAGAAATGGAGTGACCAGGCGGAACTTTCTTTCGTCGATACGGGAGGAAACACCGACGTTACAAGCCTGTCAGCCAAAAATCTTCTGAAGTATAAATTCAGCAATGAGTTGCAGGCGGCATGGAAACTCGGGTCCCTGTATGGACAAAGCGACGGTGAAAAGAATGCGGAGAGTTATTTCAGTGACCTCCGCCTGGACTATCTATTCGCGCAGTATTTTTATTCCTTTGTCAATGCTGGGTGGTCAAAGGACAAATTCGCAGGTATTGACTCGCGGTACTACGTAGGTCCTGGTGCAGGGTATCAGTTTTTTGCCGGACCCAAACATTTCCTTTTGGCCGAAGTCAGTCTCAATTATGTCAATGAGAAATACACCGATGACACTGACAAAGAATACCTCGGAGGTCGTGCTTTTGCCGTGTATGAATACGCCTTCACAGATAAGAACAAATTTTCCCAGTCCGTAGAATACCTGCACGATTTCGACGATAGCAATAATTATAATGTAAATTCAGAAACAGCGCTGATATCCGCATTGAGCGATTATCTATCGCTAAAGACAAGCTATGTAGCCAAGTACGATAATCAACCTGTTCCTTCAACACTGAAAGAGACCGATACGATTCTGTCGGTCACGCTCGTTGTTAATTTTTAGTATATACCTTGCAAGGTTATAAATTGCGTTTTTTTAGGTGAGCAATGAGCATCAAGAGCCAAGCTATTTCAAGCCTGAGCAATACAGCTATTGATATTCATAGCCAGCGAAAAATCGCAAGTTATGGCCTTTCGAAGTATAAACTTTTCAGATAAGGAACGGGGATGAATTAACTTCCCCAAGTAGGCGCACAGATTTGGGAAGTTATTTCGTCCCCGTTCCTAAATAATTTTAATGCGTTATCAGTCAAAATCCTCAATGATGTACATATCAGCACGATTTGCTCAGATTTTTCCTTCGATCATTGTGAAATGAATTATCTGACAGTCTATAGAAAAGGAGGTCATTAATGTCGCGCACGAAAAAGGGTGCGATTATCACCGCCATTTTGATTTCGTTATATGGAGTCTTTGGCTTCCTGATTGTGCCCTATATTCTTAAGGCAAACCTGATATCAGGCATAGTCGGACAACTTGGTCGAAACGCCACAGTGAATGAAGTCAAGGTGAATCCTTTTGTGCTTTCGGTAACGGTGAGGGGCTTTGAAATGAGTGAGCCGGATGGCGAGCGATTCGTTGGTTTTGAAGAATTATATGTCAATTTTCAGTTTTCCTCGATTTTCCGGCGAGCATATACCTTTGATGAGATTCGTATGATCGCACCCGATGTCCGGGTGAAAGTTTTACCTAATGGCAGCCTAAACTTTTCAGATCTCCTTGCCTCATCGGAACCAGAGGAGCCTCGGTTGGATGAAAGTAACGAGTTGCCGCCTATTCTAATTTTTCGGCTGCAGATTGAGGAAGGACGTCTTGAGTTTAGCGATTTTGCGCGATCCTCTCCGTTTGAGATGGACTTTTTTCCGATACAGATCAGCTTGAATAACTTCAGTACCCATAAGCATAGCAAGAGTCCGTATGCCTTCACTGCAACCACAGGAAAAGGCGAGGTCGTGAGTTGTGAAGGCAACATTTCGGTCGATCCGTTTGGATCGCAAGGGCGTTTTGTACTGACCGGCATTAAGACGCATACATTATGGGAATACATTCAGGATCAGGTGCATTTCGAAGTAACTGGTGGATTGATTGACCTGGCTGCCCGGTATGATATGGATGCCGGCGAAGAGGTTTTACATTTTGAAGTGATTGATGGCGAGCTCGAACTCAATGAGTTAACGCTGGTTGAGAAAGGCGTTAATACAACGCTTATTTCAGTGCCTTGCTTTTCCGTCAAGGGGGTTCACATAGACCTCAGCAATAAGAAGGCTATATGTGCTTCCGTTAACTCTAACAATGCTCTCTTTAAAAGCTGGCTTACTTCCGATGGCACCTTGAATTACCAGGCGCTCTTTGCAATAGATAGCTCTGAAAATGAAAGCAACACATCATCTGAGACCCAGGATCAACCAGAAGCAGACAGCCAACCCTGGCGTATCAGCATTAAGGAACTGACGCTGGAAAACTATGGCGTAGCGCTGGAAGGCCGTACGCTGGTTAAACCAATGCATGTCAATCTGGAGCCGATCAACCTGAATCTGAAAAACTTGAGTAATCAGAAAGATTCGCAAGCTGAACTTGTTCTTACCCTTAAGGTCAATCAAACAGGAACTGTCGGAGTCAAGGGACTGGTCAGCATTGACCCGATATCCATGGATCTCTCCTTACAGGTTGCACGGATCGCTTTGAAGTCGTTCCAGTCGTATGTGGATTCCGTTGCACAGCTTGAACTTGTGACCGGCACAGCAGGTCTTGATGGTAAATTTCAGTATCGGACTTTGGGTAGCCACGGACCTGAAATGAGCTACAAGGGCAGTGTAAGCATCAATAGCTTTGAGGCTGTGGATAGATTACATTCCGAGGATTTCCTGAAGTGGGAGTCGCTTTTGTTTAACGGTTTGCTGCTTGATGTTCAGCCTGACAAGCTTAGTATTTCTGAGATTGTTGCTAATCAACCCTACGCCAGGGTTATCATCTGGCCAGACTCAACAGTTAATCTGACTGGAATCTTTTCTACTCAGGATGGTGAGACCACCAATGATGTCGATTCAGAGGTTCAGTCTCCAATTCCGGTTACCATTGATACGGTTTGCATTGAAAATGCTTCGGTGAATTTTTCCGACCTATCCCTTAAACCAAATTTTGCAATAGGGATCCAGAGTTTGAATGGGACTATAAGGGGTCTCTCTTCCAATTCTTTGGCGCGGGCTGATGTCCTGCTCGAAGGCAAAGTGGACAAATACGCGCCAGTAAAGATTGCCGGTCAAATTAATCCTTTGAGCGAAGATGTTTACACTGATTTGGCGCTCTTTCTCAAAAACATCGAACTTAGCACGTTCACGCCATATTCCGGCAAGTTTACTGGTTATGCCATCAACAAGGGAAAGTTATTATTGGATCTCAAATACAAGCTCTCAGAGAATCTTCTTGTTGGCGAGAATAAAATCTTTGCGGATCAATTTACCTTTGGTGAGCGTATAGATAGCCCCGATGCCACAACATTACCAGTTCGTCTCGCTGTGGCTCTGCTAAGGGATCGTGAGGGGAAAATTGACATTGATCTGCCGGTGCGGGGCGATCTGAATGATCCTGAGTTCAGTTATGGCCGTATTATGGTGAACGCTCTGGTCAATCTGATTACTAAAATCGTCAGCTCCCCGTTCGATATGCTGGCTGATCTTGTCGGGGGAGATGGAGAAGGGCTGAGTTTTGTGGAGTTTGAATTCGGTAGTGCGGCGCTTGGGACCGAGCAGATCAGAAAACTTGAGCAACTGGCTAAGGGGCTTCACAAGCGACCGGCGCTTAGGGTTGAAATCAAAGGAGTTGCGGATACGGAACACGACCGAGTGGCGCTGGCTGAAGCGGAACTGCTAAGCCAACTGAAACGTGCAAAACTCGAAGAGCCGGCAGCCGTTGAATTATCGCTGCCTGTTCGCAGCGAGGATATTTCGCTGTCTGATGAAGACTACGCATTTCTCATAACTCAGGCCTATGCGGACAGATTTGGAGAACACCCCATGACCTTATTTAAAATTGAGTCGGAAACATCCGAACCACCACAGATTGAGCCCGAGGTTCTCGTTGCCGCTGCCAAGCAACGATTAATCGAAAAGATGGCGGTCGATGAAACTAGCCTGCGGCGTCTCGCCCAAGAACGGGCAAAACAGATCAAGGATCACTTGATCCTGAAAGGAGAAATTCCGAACGAACAAGTCTTTATGGTTGAGATTAAAATCGACCATGTTTCGGATGCTGATACGATAGGTACCAATCTCACACTGTCAGGCATTTAGGTAATAGGAAATAGTATTTGTTTTGCTGACGCTCCATATCAAGGGCTGACTTCACGTTATACCTCGGAAGGTTATAAATTGCGTTTTTTTCGGTGAGCAATGAGCATCAAGAGCAAGGCGCGAAGGTGCCCAATAGCAAGAGCTATTTCAAGCCTGAGCAACACAGCTATTGATGTTCATGTCCAGGCTAAAAATCGCAAGTTATGGCCTTTCGAGGTATAATTTAGGAACGGGAGGGACTAAATAAAAAATGAAATTGTGATTTGGGGTATGTAGGGGACATTCATTTGGAATCTACATGTTCGGCCGCGCAGTTAGGGAAATACGCCAGGTTGCTGAGATTCTTCTTGACTTATAGCTGCTTTTGTGCCTATTAAGAGTAAACATCGCATATTCCTTAGTATAATTTTTACTTTTTTAAAATCATTAAACCTTATTGATGGGGGGCTTGTTACTTTTTTAGTTGGAATTGTCATTAAATCCGGTTGCGGTAGGATTCGCCCAAAAATAAATTTACATTTTCAGGTGTCGAGGCACTCGCATGACAAGGCGCGAGGAGGGCGAATAGCGAGCTATTTAACCGACGAGCAACGCAGTCATGCGGGATGGATCGGCGCATCAAAATGCGAAGTTATTTTTGGGCGAGTCCTAACAGCTACTACTGAGGTCACGAAGGCCCCAATAACAGGAAAGAATTCCTAAAGATCCTTAAAGGATCAACCGTTCCGGGGAAAATACTGCAAAATAGAATCAACAAAAGCCTGAAAATAAAACCAGAGCTGATTTATGTCTCCTATCTATATATCATACTTCGGGTAGATTCTGTACTATCAAATAAAACAAAGCCATGAAGGCCCTTAAAAGCAAAAAGCTTTTTTGGTGTTTTTGTGGCTTTTTTTTGTTCTTTTTTTAGGGATAAGGCTTACAAAATTATGCAAATTACGAGTCGTTTGATTACACACTATCTTATTCTCTTTCTTATCATTCCTGTTTTTTGTATAATCTTTTTGCCCGGACAGATATGGGCAAAGGAAGATATTGTCAAGCGAGACACTGATGAGGACGGCAAAATTGATCAGATTGCCTTTTTTAACAAGCGGGGCAAGCTTGTCAGGCTGGAGTCTGACAGCAACTCGGACGAAATTATGGATCGATTTCAGCACTATGAGGATGAACAGATCAAGCGTGTTGAAAGAGACACGAATTATGACCAAAAAATCGACATCTGGGACTATTTTGAGGCAGGAAAAAGGATTCGACATGAAAGGGCTTCAATAGATACCGGCAGTCTCAACCAGATTGTTCAGTTTGATTCTGAGGAAAGGCCGTTGAAAATCCAAAAGGACACCTCAGCAGATGGTCAGTTTGACAGCATTTATTATTTTGAGCAGGGAAAGCTTTCCCGTTGTACCAGAGATACGGATGGCGACGGCAAGGTCAATGTCTGGCAGACATACAGGGATGACAAACCGCTTGAAAGGCGTACAGATAATGACGGAGATGGTCAAATCGAAAGGATGACCTTTTTTGATACCCAGGGTCTTCCCAAAAAGAGTCTGCATGATCTTGACAGGGACGGCAGCATGGAAGTAGTCAGGACGTATCGCGAAGGTATATTGTGCGAACAGAAAAAAGACCTGGATCAGGATGGCAACTTTGAGATTGTAACACAATTCAAAAACAATGAACCGGTTAAGCAGCAAAAAGACGCCAATGCAGACGGCCGTTTTGATATCATAATACGGTTTAAAAATGGAAAGCCGCACTATCAAGAGAAGGACACCAACTTTGATGAGAAAAAAGATGTTTTTGTTTACTTTGATGCCAAAGGATTTGTTGAAAAAACTGAAGAAGACACAAGATACACAGGTATAATCGACAGGATCAGAACCTACTGCAATGGTGTACCTACAAAAGAACTCTATGATGCAGATGGGGATGGATTCAAAGAGACCATGACAACATTTAAACAAGGTAAGGTCTTTCGCCAGACCCATGACAGCAACAAAGATGGAAAAGCCGACGTTACGATCTATTTTAATCACAGGGAAGAAAAGGAGAAGGTGGAAAGTGACACTAGTTTGAACGGGAAGCTTGATACCTGGGAATACTATCAAAACGGCAAGCTCTGTAGAATAGAAAAGGACGATGAAGGCGACGGAACAATCGGTTTAAAGATATTTTTTAAAAATGAAAAAAAGCAGAAGCTCATCAGGGATAAAGACAATGACGGCCGATTTGAAATTACACAGTGGTTTAACAAATTCCCGTGGTCCATGGTCATGGAACTGGATACGGATCTGGACGGAAAACCAGAGGGGCGCTACTGCTATAAAGAAGGTGTCCTAAGACTCAAGGAGATTGATGAAGACGGTAATGGAAATACAGACCTGAAAGAGCACTATAATGCTGAAGGAAAACTTATTAGAAGCGAAGAGGACGAAGAAGGCGCTGGCAGTTTTACAATCACCTGGTTCTACAATGATGCTGAAGAGGCAATTCGTGCGGAAAAAGACAATAATCACGATAATTGTACAGACACTTGGTACTACTATGAAAAAGGGAATCTCGCTAGAGTCGAGGAAGACACAAATGCCGATGGAAAACCGGATTTGTGGGAAGAGTATGATGAGTCAGAGGCTCTGGTGAAACGCGCGAGGGATCTGAATTTTGATGGAGAAGCGGATATCTGGGAAGTGGAGAGTGAGCAGGTAGGAGAGGGAGCAGGTGAGAAGGTGGGAAAGTGAGAAAGTGAGAAAGTGAGCAGGTGAGAAGGTGGGAAAGTGAGAAGGTGAGAAGGTGAGAAGGTGGGAAAGTGAGAAAGTGAGCAGGTGAAGAAGGTGGGAAAGTGAGCAGGTGAAGAAGGTACAATATCATTGGGAGTTAGAAGTGTACCGGATGTCGGTTGAGGCTGCAATGTTAATTTTTGACTTGTCGAAGAAATTTCCGAAAGAAGAAATTTATTGAGTGTAACCAAAATAGAACAAAGTTATTGATTTTCGGGGATGGTTTCCCGCTCTGTGATATATGCGAGATATTGGTGGAATGTGCAAAACGATTCGAACCTCCGGAAAATCCGGCCAAATGTATTCGGCAATATCCCGTAGGGGCAGGCCCCTGTGCCTGCCCTG
>JABZFQ010000114.1 GCA_014237365.1 Desulfobacteraceae bacterium
GTTGAATTTAATAAAACCGGACTTAGTTTTGTTGTTGCAAAACAGAAAGATCCAGGTTCGAGTGAAAAGGGTAAAACCTACAACGGTGTTGGAAAATCCTTGCTGGTGCGTATTATTCATTTTTGTTTCGGAGCCAGTGCAAATGACTATAAAATGTTTTGCGAAAAGTTACCGGAATGGGAATTTTTTGTTGATTATGAAATAGACAATAAAAAATATACTGCAAAAAGGGCAACAAATAACCCTGAAAAGATTGTATTAAATGACAAAGTGATTTCTGTTAAAAAATTCAATGAAAAGATGGGATCATTATGTTTTGAAATTCCCGGGGATATTTCTTTCTTAACATTTCGTTCCCTGATTCCCTTTTTTATCAGACCGAAAAAAGAATCCTACGTGGCTTATAATAAGCCGGGGAAAACCGGAAGAGATTATCAGGCATTACTTTATAATGCTTTTTTACTGGGACTTGATGTTGTTCTTGCGCAAAAAAAATATACAATAAGAAAAGAGCAGGAACGGATAAAAAATCTAGAGAAAAATTTCAAAAATGATTCATTATTAAGAGATTTCTTTACTGGAAATAAAGATGTTACCTTAACGTTGGTCGATCTCGAAGAGCGGATAAAACAGCTTGATGATGATTTAAGTAATTTTAAAGTAGCAGAGGATTATAACGACGTTCAGTTGGAAGCAGATAAGGTAGAGAAGGAACTATTTTCATTAAATAATCGCGTTATAATGTTTCAAAACAACATAGAGAATATTGATAAAAGTCTCAAATTTTCCCCCGATATTAATAAAGAGAATCTCAAAGCCATTTACAGGGAATCAAATATTCATTTTCCTGAAAATATGACAAAAACTTTGGATGAACTAGAATCTTGATAAGCTTATGCAATATCTTGGGGAGCATCAGGCTCTTGACCTTTTTGTAAGCCTTAGCAATAAAAATGCTGAATTAAAAGCAGAGCGAGACAGTCTTAGAAAATATCAGGAGCTTCAGTCAGAATATAAAACTAAAGAAAGGCAGTCTGAGAAAGATTTTATAGAGCTTACCGAAGTTACAGAACAATATTTAACAGAGATCGAGCCTGATACGGTTATATTGCGAGACTATTTTAGAAGGCTTGCGAAAATATTCTATCCTGATAGCGTGGCAGGTCTTACCATAAAGTGCAATGATGGAGAAAATCAGTTGCAGTTTAATATTGATGCTAAAATTGAATCTGATAGTTCTGACGGGATCAATAATGTTAAAATTTTCTGTTATGATTTAACGATACTATTTAAAGGACATAACCATAATATCGATTTTGTTTTCCATGATAGCA
This sequence comes from Desulfobacteraceae bacterium, assembly GCA_014237365.1. Classification (GTDB taxonomy): domain Bacteria; phylum Desulfobacterota; class Desulfobacteria; order Desulfobacterales; family ETH-SRB1; genus B13-G4. The sequence continues at coordinate 1,335 of JABZFQ010000114.1, forward strand.
GACTTTTTGACGGCACTGATGAAAGACAAAAAGCAGATATGTTTAAAACCGTTTATCAAAAATTTGCACAAGCAAATAAGCAGTATATTGCAACGGTAAATCAGAATCAGCTTGATGAAATCAAAAAACATATAAAAGATGATGAATTTGAAAAAATTATCACCCGGAATAAGTGGATTTTTGAGACTAATAAAGCAAAAAAACAAAAAACGATAGGAGGACTCATACATATACACTGATGCTAACTACCTCGATCGTGAGTCTGTGACGCTCTAACAATCCAAAATCAATCGCACTCCACTTGAAACACTAAAAAATCAGGCGCAAGTACACGAAAATAATGGGAGTGAAAGAACCGCGCCATCAAATCATATCCAAGCCAGTGGTCCGTAACTACCCCTCTGGAATCCTGCCCACATACCGAACAGCAACACATACCTCATCGCACACCCCGCACCCGTCACACTGCTCCGTCACCCTGGTCGTACAGTGGATTGTATTCCATGCCCCGCCTATGCTTTTCATTGACCAGATAATTCTTGAAAGATGGTGGATTTCTTTCGCAAGATACGCAGACAAGAAGCTGAGTTTTACTGCCTGCTCAATAATCGAACTGATGAAATATAAGGGGTATATACCACCTGGCCAGTTTTGATGGTGGATTTGATGGAATAGTGTCAAGGATAAGGTACTGATACTGCCATTGAGCATTGTACCTCCTATGCAATACAATCCGGCAGTTGCTGATCCTCAACCTTTTTACGGTATATCCACACCCATGACCACTCCCAGCGCCTTCATCATCCGGTTCATGGTCTTGCGCATGGAACGCAGCCCCTCTTCATCCTCAGCCGCGCCTTCGGCCATCCTGTCCTGCGACCAGAACGTGCCGCCCAGGTTGGCACCGAACGAACCGCCGCCGATCGGTATCATCTCGCTGATGATATAGAAGTGGTGTATGGACTGGATGGCTATCTCCTGGCCGCCCACTGCCAGGGCCGCGCCATCAACCCATATCCAACATTCAGGTGGGCGATTCATAAGTAAAGTTAGTATTTGCTTCTCTATGCAAGTACTATAAGTGCTATAACACCTATAATAGTTATAGGTAA
>JABZFQ010000062.1 GCA_014237365.1 Desulfobacteraceae bacterium
CAGGGGCCTGCCCCTACGGGATATTGCCGAATACATTGGGCCGGATTTTCCGGAGGTTCGAATCGTTTTGCACATTCCACCAATATCTCGCATATATCACAGAGCGGGGAACCATCCCCTAAAATCAATAAGGAACGTGGACGAAATAACTTCCCCAACTATGCATCACAGATTCAGGTCACCTTTGCCCAATCTCAAATCACAAAAATATTGAAATAGCTCGCTATTCCATCAACTTTTGTGATCTGAAATCGAACAAATCTGACCCAAATCTGTGCGCCTACTTGGGGAAGTTATTTCGTCCACGTTCCTAACTTTGTTCTATTTTGGTTACACTCATTTAACTTCAGGAATCGGAAACTTTTCCTGCCCCCCCAATCCCCAATTATGTATCCTTCCAGTAAATTATTCTCTGACAACTTGGACAAAACTTCAAGTTGTCACAGCGTTGAAGATCATTATACATCTGTGCAGGAATGTTCATATTACATCCATTGCACACCGCATCCTTTACAGGCACAACTGCAATTCCTCCAGCCTTGTCTTTTACCATAAGATATATTTTTAACAACTGAGGATCAATTTTACCGGAGAATTTCTTCCATTCAGTATCAAGTTCAGCAAGTCTTTTATTATTCTTTTCTGTTTCATGAGCTATAGTCTGCCTTTCTTTATTAACCTGCTCGAAAAACTTTTCATATTCATTATTTCTATCAGCCAAAATTTTCTCAATATCATCCATTTGTTCAAGGCCTTCGAGCATTTGATCTTCAATTTGAGAATTTATTGTTTTAACATCTTCAATTTCCTTTAATAATGACTGGTATTCTTTGTTTGTTTTAATAGATGCAAGTCTTGCCTGACTTTTTTTTAACCTGGAGATATTCATTTCTACATCAGATTTATATAAAACATAACTCTTTTTCAGCTCATTAAGCCTTGATTCTTCATCTTTCGTAGTCCTCTCAAACTCATTAAACCTATAAGAAAGACTGTCCAACCTTTGAGTATCGTTACTTAGAATTGATCTAATTTCGTTGCTTTCTGTCTCGATCCCTTGAAGTTTTACCAGATTATCTATCTTTTCCTTCATATCCTCAACTCGCTAATCGTTCACGGTTAAAATACTTCAGACGTTGCATAGTTCATTGAAAAAAGTGTGAGCTGTAAACACAACCGTAAACCGTTACAAAATAACGAACGGATCCTTTTCAAGTTTACATGCCTCAACTTTTACATCAAACTCACTTTCAACAAGAACTTTTTGCAGACGTTCTGCCAGCACTTCAACTATTAAATGCTCAGATGCAAAATGTCCTATATCAATGAGCCCCAAATTTGCGGCCTCAACAGCCCTGGCATCATGATAACACAAATCCCCGCTTAAATAAACTTGAGATCCGGATGAAAAAAAATTATTCATCAGGCTTGACCCGCTACCGGTGCACACAGATACAGATTTAACAGGCAGATCCGGTTTTCCGGCGATTTTTACTGATTTTAGTTTAAGTATTTTTTTAATTTCCAATGCAAAATCAGCAAGCTCTTTTTTCTCATCAAGTTCTCCAATACGACCAATACCCTGAGCATTCTCTTGAGTTATAAGCGGATAAATATCATATGCCATCAGATCATAAGGGTGATCCTTTTTCACATGCCGGATAACACTTTTGAGATCACTTTTTTGTACAATCGCTTCTATTCTTATCTCATCTGTCTGAGTAATCACACCTGGTTTGCCGATAAATGGATTTGTTTGAGAACCTGGCATGAAAGTACCTTTTCCTTTATTCCTGAAAGAGCAGCATGAATAATTTCCAATTTTTCCTGCACTGGTTTCAAAAAGTGCATCTAAAACTTTCTGCTCATACTTAACAGGCACGTAAAATACAAGCTTGTAATTTTCTGCCCCCCTGACCTTGCCCAGAATCTTCAGATTCTTTAGGCCGATACGTTTTGCGATAACATCGTTTATACCATCTTTTGCGCTGTCGAGGTTGGTATGTGCTGAAAATATACCTGTGCGGTGCCTGACAGCCATATCAATCACATAACCAACAGGAGTGCTGAAATCAATGGTTTTTAAAGGACTAAATATCAGTGGATGATGTGCAATGATCAGGTCAACATCCTTGCTGCAGGCAGCCTCAACAACATCAGGAGCAGGATCCAAAGCAATCCGGACTTTTTTTACCGGCCAGTCATTTTGCCCGACCTGTAATCCGACATTATCCCATTCTTCAGCAAGATGGCGTGGTGCAAAGATTTCCATCGCATTAATGATATCAGATATTTTTGCAATCATTTCTCAATCACAAAAAAGGCGTGGTTCTTCATAAGGAACGTGGACGAATTAACTGCCCCAAGTAGGCGCACAGATTTGGGTCGAATTTATTCGACCTCAGATCACACAAATTGAAGGAATAGCGAGCTATTTCAAGAGGTTTGGGATTTGAGATCGAACAAAGGCGGCCTGAATCTGTGCGCCTACTTGGTGAAGTTATTTCGTCCACGTTCCTAACCACGCCACAAGAAATGGGCCCACCTGGATTCGAACCAGGGACCGACCGGTTATGAGCCGGTGGCTCTGCCAGCTGAGCTATGGGCCCGTAAAATTTGATTTATTAACTTTATTGAAACTTTTTGTCAAGTATTAGGTTTCGATAAAACTTTTCAATTTACGGCTTCTCGTTGGATGTCTTAATTTTCTTAAAGCTTTTGCCTCTATCTGCCTGATTCTTTCTCGTGTTACCGCAAAATCCTGCCCGACCTCCTCAAGAGTATGATCTGCTTTTTCGCCGATTCCGAATCGCATGCGCAAAACTTTTTCTTCCCGCGGGGTTAATGTTGCAAGTACCTTTCTTGTTTGCTCCGCAAGATTCAGACTTACGGTGGCATCAGAAGGAAGCATGAACTTTTTGTCTTCAATAAAATCACCAAGATGGCTGTCCTCTTCTTCTCCGATAGGTGTCTCCAGTGAGATAGGTTCTCGTGCAATTTTTAATACCTTGCGAACCTTATCAATAGGTATCTCCATTTTATTTGCTATCTCCTCAGGCTTAGGCTCACGTCCAAGCTCCTGCACCAAATATCTGGATGTACGGATCAGCTTATTAATAGTCTCTATCATATGGACTGGAATTCGAATAGTCCTTGCCTGATCGGCAATTGCCCGTGTTATAGCCTGCCGTATCCACCATGTTGCATATGTGCTAAATTTATAACCACGGCGATACTCAAATTTATCCACAGCCTTCATAAGGCCGATATTGCCTTCCTGAATCAAATCAAGAAACTGAAGACCTCTATTAGTATATTTTTTTGCAATGCTGACAACCAGCCGTAAATTCGCCCTGATCAACTCACTCTTAGCTGCTTTAGCTCTTAGACGCCCTTCCTCAACACCTGACATAACCTTTTTTAAAGTTCGACTGTTAGCCTTTATGGTATATTCTTTTTCTTTTATCTCTTCATGGATCTTCTTAAGTTGCGTATATAGTAAGGTTCTTTCATCTATAGTCAAATCATAACTGCGGTTAATCCATTCAACAAATTTTTTCTTTGTCTCTAAATTGATGCAAAATTCAGCAACTGACACGTTAACTGTTTCTGCATACATAGAAATCATTTTGCTCATGGAATCGAACCATTCTATCTGGCCTTTTATAATATTTTCAATCTTATCTATTACTTTTCCTTCTAAACGCCAATTTTTTAACAGGTCGAATATTTTATCATTCCTGCGAGTAATACGATTTCTGATACTACGCTGTTCAGACATGGCTAATTCTGATGAAAATAGTTTTTCTCCGTATGCTTTATTTTCTTTGTCAATCTTTTCAATCGAACAAATGGTGCTTAAAAACTTTTCAATCTGTAATACCTCAACAACATATGTGTCTCCTTCGTCAACATCTCTTAACACATGTTTTGGACGAAGCCTGCCGCTTTCAATATGTTTCCCTAAATCTAAAATACATTCAACTCCTGTCGTGGTATCTATAAGCGACCTTAAAACAGACTGTTCGCCGGCCTCAATCTTCTTGGCTATTTCAACTTCTCCTTCTCTGCTTAAGAGAGTCACAAGCCCCATCTCACGTAAATACATCTTAACAGGATCAGTCACTGTACCAAAATCATCAGCAGCAACATCCTCGGTTCGTTTGATTTTTTCTTTTAACTCTACCTGGTTATCCGCTACCTTGCATTTCTTTTCATCCACGATTTCAATATCAAGATCGTCAAATAACATTAGAGCTTCATCAAATTGATCAGAAGATAACATATCTTCGGGAAATACCTTGTTAATCTCGCCATAAGTTAAAGAACCTTGCTTTTTACCTTTTACAATCAGTTTGTTTAATGCTTGTTTATTGAACTTCTTTGCATTTTTCCGTTTTGCAGCGGATTTAGTTGCCATATATTTCAGCCTCCTAATTCAGGATTCTTCCTGACCTGAATTTGCTTTTTCTTTAACAATTCTAAAAGCAGCCCATGGTCATTAGACTCCTCTGCTGCCCTTATTTTTTGCAACAAAGTTTTTTCTTGACGATTTCTGATTGACTCAAATTGCGATAACAACTTGAGACAGCCTGCACGGATCCATTGATCTTCACCAATCGACAAAGAGGCAACAATACTTCTTTGTTCCCTGTCGTCAATGCTGTTAATGATATCAGATATCAGACCATTGCCCCGAGTGCTCACATCATGCAATTCATCTCGAAGACCCTCTTTGTCTCGCTGCTTTAGAACTAGTTGACCGATTGAGCTTAAAAACTTATTTTCGAAACGATCAAGTATCTTACGTGTAATAATTTCAGGTAATATTTCGGGAAATTGAAGCATCATCGCAATTATTCGCCTTTCGAGCCTGTTCCCCTTTAACATAAGGTTTTTATCCCGCATCTTGTCTGACGGATCTTTGTTTGCCTTGATGCTTTTATTGCCGGATACTATCCTCACCTTTTCCATAACTGCTGCTTCATCAATTCCTATAATTTCTGCAAGCTCTTTGATATATAGAGATCTTTCAACGCTATCATTAATGTTAGCCAAAGGCTGTTTCAGGTCTGATATGATACGAATTTTTCCTTCAACAAAAAGTCCATACTTCTTTACAGCAGAATCAATAAGAAAAGGAATGATACTTTTAGCCTTTGACGCAGCATCCATAAAAGATTTATATCCAAATTCAAAAAGATATGAATCAGGATCATATCCTTCGGATAACACAAGAATTTGTGCATTAACATATGCTTTATCAAACACTTTTATGCTTCGTTCCGCTGCCTTAATGCCAGCTTCATCAGAATCATAAACCAGAATAAATCTGCCATTCTTACCAACAAATCCTCTAAGAATCCGGACATGCGCCTGAGTTAAAGAAGTACCCAATGTTGCCACGGAGTTCAGGATTCCATGCTGATGTAATGCTAACAGGTCAAAATATCCTTCGACAATGTAAACCGTTTCACTTGCCCGGCAGTGCTCTTTTGCAATATGCAATCCATAAAGAGATCGACTCTTGTTGTAAACAGGTGTCTCGGGAGAATTCAGGTATTTAGGCAGGGAATCATCCATTACACGCCCCCCAAAACCTAACACCTGCTTACTTACATCGAAAATTGGAAATATTATACGATTTCTGAAACGATCATAAAAACCGTTTTTACTCTTTCTTTTGATAATCAGCCCGGATTTTTCAACAAGCTCATGTGATATGTTTTTTTTTGAAAAATAATTTATAAGATTATCCCAGCCTGCAGGAACAAATCCCAAGTTAAATTTAGTGATATTATCTTTTTCAATCCCACGTTTTTCAAGATATTCTAAGGCAATTTTTCCTCCAGTATCACTTAAAAGGCTATGTTTAAAAAAATCCATTGCCTGTTTATTTGCTGCAAACAAGCTTTCTCTTTCGGAAATCCGCCTTTTTTGCTCTGGTGACATTGTCTGAGCCGGAATCTCAATGCCATATCTATTGGCAAGCATTTTTGCCGTCTCAAAAAATGAAAGGCCATCATGATTCATCAAAAAATTAAATACATTTCCACCAGTACCACAGCCAAAACAATAGAATATTTGTTTCTCGGGACTTACAGTAAAGGACGGTGTTTTTTCGGTATGAAATGGACAAAGGCCCACATAGTTTCTTCCAACTTTTTTCAGAAGAACTATATCTGAAATGATATCTACAATATCAACGATATTTTTAATTTCAGAAATTTTATCTTCAGGAATAAAAACTGCCAACAAAAACACCCCCACAAACTATTGAATAGGGAAAACAAGGTAATAACGGCAGGATGTTAAGGAATGAAGTTTAGCAAACTCCTTTATGTGCTCAAGCTGACTTATTTGAAGATCTGAATTGTCAATAAAGAAATGTATCATGAAAAGCTAAACTATAAGATATTAATAATTATTTTAATCTTAAAAAATAACTATCAATAATATTTTTGTCAAGGCATAATTTAAAAATATGTGACGGTTCACAGTTGTCGGTTTCCAGTTCACAGTTTTATGTTTTGAGCAACCGTGAACGCTTACGTATCATTCGTGGCTTAATTTTGAAACTTCAATAGCTTCTTTAAGGTTCAATGTCCCGCTATATAGCGCTCTTCCGGTAATAATACCAACTACCCCAACCTCTTTTAAGGGCATTAAATTTTTTATGTCCTCTATTGTTGAAACACCGCCTGAAGCAACTACCGGTATTGATACAGCCTCAGCCAGGCGTCTGGTTTCTTCAATATTAGGCCCTGTTTGCATACCATCTCTATGTATGTCGGTAAAATTTATTGCTGCAACACCACAATCTTCAAATTGCTTTGCCATATCAAGGGCTTTAACCAGTGTTGTTTCAGTCCATCCCTCAATAGCAACAAATCCGTTTCGAGCATCTATCCCAACAACAATCTGCCCTGGAAATGCCCTGCAGGCATCTTTAACCAGACCAGAATTCTTAATTGCCTCGGTTCCGATAATTACCCTTTTTACCCCGATATCAAGGAACATGGTTATTGTTTCTTTATCCCTTATTCCACCTCCGACCTGAATATGGGCGTCAACGCTTTCAACTATTTTTTTGATTGAACTAAAATTTTGAGGACTTTTTTTAAAGGCGCCATCAAGATCAATTACATGAATAATTTCAGCACCTTCCGACTCCCATCTCCTTGCCATAGCCGCAGGATTATCAGAAAAAACTGTTTCTTCATCCATACGGCCCTGGAGGAGCCTGACACATCTACCGTTTTTTATATCAACTGCTGGTATAATAATCATAGTTTTGGGTAGTCCTTACAAAACAGTGCGGGGCAATAATTTCAATCTTTAATTATTATTAAAAGTTTCCCAAATGGCTTAGGAACGTGGACGGAACAACTTCCACAACTATGCATCACAGCTTCAGGCCGCCTTTGTTCGATCTCAAATCCCAAAAATATTGAAATAGGTAAGCTATTCCATCAACTTTTGTGATCTGAGATCAAACAAATT
>JABZFQ010000185.1 GCA_014237365.1 Desulfobacteraceae bacterium
GATTATGGCTTGCGCTAAATCGTGTAACTAACTGATTTTTAACAATTTTTGTTTACGAAAGCACCTATTTGAATTTCCTTTATTATCAACAGGTTACATTGCCTTCGGGAATTGCTGATTCGAAGTGCAGGGGGTTGGGGTGTTTTGAAATCATTGCGACGTATGAATATTCACTTTAAAAGTGATGAACGCATACTGGGAGACAGCGATTTTGTCGAGAGGGTAGCTATGTGGTGCGACAGAAAAGATGGAACGCAGGTACCAGCTTGAAGCAATGGGATACGACTTTAACACAATTGTTGAAAGGGTTTCCAAGATATTTAAAATAGCAGTCAAATATATATTATCGCCAGGCAAACAGCCGGAACGCGTCACGGCCCGCAGTGTTTTAGCTTATTGGGCTGTCAGGGAATTGGGTATTTCAAGAACTAACGTAGGGAAAAGATTGCATCTAAGCCAGTCAGCGGTAAGCAGGGCAGTTCAAAGAGGTGAACAATTGGTTTCAGAGCATCGATTATTTCTATCCGATACACGAAACGCATAATTGCATGGGCGTCCCCCTCTCTGTGGCTACGGCACGAAAATCTACTGGATATTAGGATGGTCTGTCTTAACAACATTATTGTTTGCTGTTATCTATAGTATTAAAGGAGAATTAGACAGGAAGGATCACCCAAAGGCAAAACTATATTTTAATTTTAAGCAGAGACTCATTGATTCCCCTAAAAAATATTGCAACAAAAATAGTACGGTAGAGGCGAAAAAATTTATCAATGCCCTGCGATTTAGTGCTGTCATACTCTTTAAAATAGGTTACCGAGATACAACAATTTCCGGGAAGATTTTAGGCATTGATTATACCTACATCGTCTGGTTAGAATGGGCGCTGGGTTATTATATACTTATTGCACTTGTGGTTACCTTGTCGAATACACTGCCGATTGTTAACAAGCTGTTAACTGGAGTGTTCTAAAGAAATGACAAAATTTTCCAAAAGCCTTGTTTTTGACTCCTCCCATTTATGAAACGGGCAACATAACTTATATTAGGAACGGGGACGAAATAACTTCCCCAACTATGCATCACAGCTTCAGGCCGCCTTTGTCCGATCTCAAACCCCAAAAATATTGAAATAGCTCGCTATTCCTTCAACTTTTGTGATCTGAGATCGAACAAATTCGACCCAAATCTCTTGAACTATGATATATAGTTTGCATACCACGCCAATCAAGACAAGAATAGATGAGCCGGGTGCACTTCATCATATATTGCTGCGAACGGGAACCACATTAATTTCCACCGTAATGCGCAGGCTTTTGATATCTGCTATACATCAACCATCTATCCTTATTCACAAACATTTGCGATATTGGAAAGCTATCCAAACAATTGTTTCATTTATTCGAAAAACTAATCACTGAATTATGTGATCAGCAGCCCCCCCTTTCAGCGTGAAATATATTTAGCTGCTATTTGATTTGTGGTTAGGAACGTGGTCAGGTCTGGAATCCCCGAACGTGTAGCCATGATGATTTCAGGCCACAAAACAAGGTCGGTGTTCGAGCGATATAATATTGTCAATGATGCCAATCTGATCGATGCTGCCCGGAAATAAGAGACCTACCTGAATTCCAGGACGGGCACAGTTTCGAATACAATTCACCAAATTGACGAAAAAAGGGCTAACACTGATGGTTGCTAACCCTTTAATATTAAATGTAATTTAATGGTGCCCCCGGCAAGGATCGAACTTGCGGCACATGGATTAGGAATCCAATGCTCTATCCACTGAGCTACGGGGGCATTTAGGAACGGGGACGAAATAACTTCCCCAACTATGCATCACAGCTTCAGGCCACCTTTGCCCGATCTCAAATCCCAAAAATATCAAAATAGATAGGCTATTCCATCAACTTTTGTGATCTGAAATCGAATAAATTTGACCCAAATCTATGCGCCTACTTGGGGAAGTTATTTCGTCCCCGTTCCTTAGAGCCTATTTCAGTAGGCCATGCACACATGGTTCGTGCCCTTCCAATGGGCCTTTTTGATCACGCTTAGTCGCCTACTGAAATAGGCTCTTAGTAAGAAAAACAATTGGTCAGGCTTCACAATTCACCTTAATTTTTTCGTCAATTTGGTGAATTGTGCCCGCGTCTGATTTCAGGTAATTATTTTGCTGTTCCTTATGTCCTGAAATCATCATGGCCACACGTTCGGGGACTCCAGAGCGGACCATATTTCTAATGGCGGCACTTCTGAAAAAAGTGAAAGTATTTTAAATTAATTTTATCATCTTTACAAGAATTTTTCCATGCCTCAGTATAGAAATTAACAGCGCAGATTCCTGCACGGATGCATATGACGGATAATGAGCGATTTTGATTTTTACGCCAATCTCATCGGCAAATTTTTGTATATCTGCTTTAAAAATGACGATATGAATTGCTTCGTCCGTAATTCCAGCGAAGGGAGCGGAAAGTTATAGAACTGCATTGTTGATTTTCATCCAAAGGTCTGTAGGTTTTTTCAGTTTTTTCCCGTCAATGCTCAAAACCTGAATAGCACCAATAAGTGAATTGTTGACAATAACCTGATCAGCTAAAAATAAATCTTCAAGGCATAGCTTTTTGCTTTCCGATATATAACCCCAACTTAAAAGAAGCTCGCATACAACCTTTTCCATGATACCGGGTAGCACATGCGGTGAAACCGGCATTATGAAAGTTTTATCCTTGATCAGCAGGATATTTGCTGTATTTGTTTCAGAGATCGTATCGTCTGGATTTAATATGAGCGCTTCATCAGCCCCCTTTTTCTTCGCCCATTCTCCAGCAAGCAGGTAGTATAAATAATTCAGGGTTTTGTAATCAGCAAGAGGTGTCTGACGCGGCTTCGGGTAAACAACAAGATTTAATCCTTGTTCTCTTTTTTCTGCCAGCCGATGAGTATATGGTCTGGTCATTAGCAAAAGCGTAAAATTGAAAGAAGATTTTTCGTTGTTTCCTTTTGACGCAACAATTTTAACTGCCGCAGTTTTTTCCAGCAGTCCGTTACTGGAAATTATCTGATATATAATATCCTGCCACGTCAAATCAGGAACTTGTTTGAAAAAAAAATGCTGCCAGGTTTGATTAAATCTTGTAATATGCTCTTTAAGGTATTGAGGTTTTCCTTTATTCACCCTTATTGTTTCAAAAAAACCATATCCGAACAAAAACCCCTGATCTGCAACATTTATCTTCGCAAGCTCTATGGGTTCAATGTTTCCGTTAATCCATACATGGTTTTTGCTGCTTAATACTTTTTCTTTTCCTTTGAAGACCTCCATAAGTGTTCTGCCCTTATGCATTGTTTCATCATACTCATCAAAGGGATCTGAATCAAAGACAATACCTCCTCCAACCGAAAATATGATTTTTTTATTAACTATTGTAGCTGTGCGGATAGCAATAGAAAGATCCATTGTGTCGTGGAAACTTATATATCCTATGGAACCTGTATATATATGACGCCTGTAAGGCTCCAGTTCATCTATTATTTCCATAGCTCGAATTTTAGGGCAGCCTGTTATCGAACCACCTGGAAATGCGGCTTTTATAATATCCACTGCATCACGATTTCTGTCCAGAATTCCTTCAACAATTGACACAAGATGAAAAACATTCTTGTATGCCTCCAGTCTTTTGTGCTCAGACACACGAACAGATCCTGCCTTACATATCTTTCCCAGATCATTACGCAGTAAATCAACTATCATAGAAAGCTCGGCACCATCCTTTTTGCTGTTTTTAAGCTCAAGGCCGAGTTTTTTATCCTCTTTTAAAGTATCTCCTCTTGGCATTGTGCCCTTTATTGGCCTGGTTTCAAGCTGGTCTCCTGACTGCAGAAGAAAACGTTCAGGCGATGTGGAAACAATAAAATGATCTCCGGCATTTATATAAGAAAAAAAGGGAGCGGGATTAAGATTATAAAGTGTTTTAAACAGACCAAAGGCGCTGCCTTCAAAATTCATTTCAAATCGCTGGGCAAGGTTCACCTGATATACATGGCCAGATGCTATGTATTCTTTTATCTGCTTAACCGCGTTTATGTATTTGGATCTTGTAAAATTTGATCGAAATCCATCTATATCTCCGCTGAAACTCTCCAGTAACGGTTGTTTTGCTCCCAGTATGTTTTTAAAAACTTCAAGGTCTTTGTGTAAAACACTTTTTCCGGAAACAATGCGTTCAGGAATAAAGAGAGATGCTCTGTCTTCCTTTCGATCATGTATAACTATTATTGAAGGAGCAAAAAAGCATATATGCGGAAGATAAAGATCGTCTATAGAAGTGCGGGGAAGTTTTTCAAGCGAATCTTTAAGATCGTAAGACAGGTATCCCAAAATGCCCGCAGTAAAAGGCGATTGTATATTATGGCCGTGCAAATGCCGAACATATGGCTTGTAAGCATTTAAGATATTCCGAAGCGTATCAAAGGGATCTGCTCTAAAATTAAAGCCATGATCTTCGGCTTTAATTTTTATATCATTGACACGTCCTGTAAAAGTCAGCCAGGGTTTTGCACCAAGAATATGGTATCTTGAACAGTCATTATCTCCTCCGCTCATAAGAATAACCGTGCCAGGCATTGAGGCAAAACGAGCAGCAAAGTCAAAAAAAGATCCGTTTAATTCGACACGTTCAGTATGAATACCATCAATCTCACCGGCAATTTTTTTTATTTCATCAATTGAGGATTCAGCTGTTTCCATATGCAAGTGGCCCAAGTCTGAGGAAGTTTTCAACTATTAAAAATCCATTTTCCGTTAGAAAGCTTTCCGGATGAAACTGTACCCCGTAAATCGGAAGTTTATGGTGAGAAAGCCCCATAACAACACCATCACTGGTTTGAGAGGTTATAACCAGTTCTCTTGAATTAAGTTTTACCATCAATGAATGATATCTGGCTGCAGCAAAGGGAGAAGGAAGACCCTTAAAGATTTTATCATTATTATGGTAAATCATGCTAACTTTTCCATGTACCGGCAAAGGAGATCTGACAGTACTGCCTCCGAATGCTTCATTAATACACTGCATGCCCAGACAAACGCCCAAAATGGATACTCCGCCGTTTAAAAATTGAATCAGCGGGATAGATATCCCTGAATGGGATGGACCCTTGGGTCCTGGGCTGATAAGTACATAATCCGGGCATATTGCTTTTATCCCCTCAAGAGAAATTTTGTCACTTCTGTAAACTTCAATAGAAAGATCATAATTCATAAACATTTGAACAAGATTGTAAGTAAAAGAATCATAATTATCAATTACAAGCAGCTTCGCCAAATTAAAAACCTCCATATAAACTATAGATAAGGAACGTGGACGAAATAACTTCCCCAAGTAGGCGCACAGATTTGGGTCGAATTTGTTCGATCTCAAATCACAAAATTATTGAAATAGCTCGCTATTCCATCAACTTTTGTGATCTGAGATCAAACAAATTCGACCCAAATCTGTGCGCCTACTTGGGGAAGTTATTTCGTCCACGTTCCTAACGGTTCACGAGTTACCGTTTAGGAACAGGGACTACCGAAATTCTGGGGTTTAAAACAAAATATGCTTCAGTCAATAACATTGCCCCTGCCACCTAATACCTAATCCCTGATATCATTACTGGCGAAGCCCGGCATCAATATTCTCCGGCTCCTCTTCAGGGGGAAGATTCAGCTTTATCAAGAAATTTTCCTGAAGAGACTGAACAACTTTATCTATTTTATCTACACTATCTCTTATTCCTTTAATTCCATTTTTTACAGAATGAGTAATTTCGGGGATATCACGATTTTCTTCAACTTGTTTTACTATCCTTTTAATGCTTGAAACACTTTCTGATACATCATCGCCTATATTTTTTACTGCCGCAAGGTTGTCCTGTACCTGGTCCATTATTACGGGAGTCTTTGAGGAAGCTTTATTTATATTTTCAAGGATCTCACTCAATTTATCAAGATCGCCAAGAATTTTATCCAACAACACCCTGGATCTGATTATTCCCCCAATAGTGCCTTTCCCAGCTTCTATATCCCGTGCAACTCTCTCAAAATAAGAAAGTGTTCTGTTGAAACTATCAAGTGAGGTAAACAAAGGTCCCTTAGGATCTCTCATTATTTGAGCAAGTTCTGCAACATCCTGTATTGCGGGAATAACCATTTTGGCTGTTTTCTCCACCTCAAATTCTGCAAGAATATCGGAAACAGACTTCTTTTCTCTGGAAGGAATTTCGCCGCCTTTTTCAATCAGAGAAGCATCAGCGCTGCCTGGAATTATGGAGATGTATTCAGAGCCTATAAAAGTAGGGCTGTCAACAATTGCCACAGAATCACTTTTGATCCTGGATGAATAATTTTCCAGAATAACTAATTCAACTCTTACTTTATCTTCAGTAAGTGTGATCTTTTTTACTTTTCCTATATCTGCTTTGTATAGTTTAACAGCAGCATCTTCTCTAAGATTATAACTTTCATCGAATGTAGTATAATAGGTAATATATGTTTTAAACCAGTCCTTACCCCTGCCTATTATAATCAACATTGCAAGCATAATGACTACTGTACCTATTACAAACATTCCGACTATTTTCTCTTTTTTATTGTAATCGACTTCCATACAGCTTTCGTTAACTGGTTAAATAGTATATTAGGAACGGGGACGAAATAACTTCCCCAACTATGCGCCTTTGGGGAAGTTATTTCGTCCCCGTTCCTTAATTAACTGGCAAATAAAATCCATTTGGCTATTTGACAATGTCTAAAGTTCCATTTTTTAGGAATATTTTCTTGTTGGAAAACTCTTCAATGAAATCCTTGTCATAAGATATAAAAACAACAGGAAGTTTGGTCAACACCATATCCCTCAAAACCTCTGTAAAAAGATCAAAGTTGGTGTGTCCTATGAAGTCTTCAGGACGTTCAAGAAGAAGTAAATCAGGAGACTTGACAATCTCCCGTATTGCAATGGCTATTCTCAAATCTATGCTGCGAAGCCTGCCGGGACGCACATTAAGTTTGTCATGAATGTTAAAGATTCTGCATAATTTATCCGCTCTTTCATCTAAAGACAGTGAGAGTGAATTTTCAAAATAGTATCTCGTATAAAGAAGATTTTCTTTGACGGTTATATTGCTGATCATCTCTGAATCTGAAGCGATATAGCCTATCTTTTTTTTGCAGGGCAAAAGGTTTCGATAGTCTGAAAAATCCACTTTTTTATCTTTAAAGTAGAAAACGCCGGATACAGGTTTCACAAGCATTGCAAGTGCCTTAAGAAACATATGGGCACGGTCTGGAGAATCAGCAATTATTGCAAAAGCATCGTCCCGGGAAAGGGCAAAATTCAATTTATTAAAGCTGCAATCACTCTCCGGGAAATCAATAGTATAATCAACAAGATTGATCAAACACATTTATGTCTCTACATGTAAAACAATATTGATATGATAACATTGATAACAAGACAGTAAAAAAAACATTCAACAGTTGCTTTGGAAGTGACGACCGGTATGTCTGTAATAAGTTTTTTTACACTGAAACCATGATTAAGACATGTAACGGTAATTGCGATTCCAAAAAATATAGCTTTTATAATTCCAACTGCAATATCGGTGGCGGTTATAGCTTTACCTATCTGTGCCATAAAATCGCCCATGGATATATATGTAAATACCCAGACTATCAAATAACCTCCGATAATAGCTACCAGATCAAAAACTATAAAAAGGCAAAGTATAGCTGAAGTTATCCCAATTAATCTTGGGAGGCAGACTATACGCATCGGGTCAATTCCTGCCATTTCAATAGCATCTATTTCATGGAAAATGTTCATATAGCCGATTTCTATGGCCACAGCGGTTGCTGATCTTAATATGACCAAAAGTGCTGTTATAACTGGACCAAGCTCTCTAACAATCAGCATTACCATTGTTTTACCAAGCTCGTACTTACCTGAAACCTTGGTAAATTGTATGATTAGCATGCTTCCAAAAACAAGCGCTATCGGAATAATAATAGGTAAAATCCGAACACAGGTAAAATAAACCTGCTCAAGAGTAATTCTTCTGACAAGGGATCTGCCTGCCTCAGGTCTTTGGAATATGAGAACAAATATTCGGTAGGTAAAGGCGAATAAGTTAGCAATATGGTTTGTAGTGCTTGTGGCTTTTCTGCCTATATAGCCAGCAATGTAATCCATTTTAACCCATAGAAGTATTCGAAAATGTGATATTGGCCGGTCTTTTATTAACTTTTACAATACAAAATTTTAAAAGATCAACAAAATTAGACAACTATCTCAAAATATGGAAATAATTGAAAGGGAATTTTTGGCTTTTCCTGGCCAGAATCAAACCGATAGGTTATGCTTAGGAACCCCCATGCCCTGCGGGCACAACAAAGCATGAAACACTTGCAAAATTGAACGAATGGTCATAACTATCACATTTTTTATCATCCATAATAAAATTAGGAGGAT
The DNA here is from genome assembly GCA_014237365.1 of Desulfobacteraceae bacterium. Classification (GTDB taxonomy): domain Bacteria; phylum Desulfobacterota; class Desulfobacteria; order Desulfobacterales; family ETH-SRB1; genus B13-G4. The sequence continues at coordinate 8,514 of JABZFQ010000185.1, forward strand.
AGCTATGA
>JABZFQ010000377.1 GCA_014237365.1 Desulfobacteraceae bacterium
GGAATTCTTATGACTGTATCATTCAGTGAAGAAATAACATTTTTGTCTAATCCAGGCACTTTTTTCAAATCTATTTTAACATTAGCAGTTCTGGTATGAGTTTCATGGCCTTCAATTATTGTTGCTGCAATCGGCATTCCTATAATATCACCAGAGACATTCTGCCTGTCTGTATAGTGCAGATATTTGTTTGGATCTTCAGCCGCTGCCTGCCTGTATATGTTGTTTATTAATTTTCTTCTTATCGGTTCTCCATACAATTCCTCCTGGAGATTTATTACTAAAATAATAAGAGAACCGGTTGATGTGGGAATTCTTACAGATTCAGCAATAAACCCGATTTGCTCCATTTCAGGGATGACTAGCCTGAGTGTATTAGCTGCTCCTGTTGTGGTTAGTATGATATTATTCATTACGCTTCTGCTTTTTCTCAGATCAGTTGCTCCTTTTTTTGGCAGACGATCAAGAACTTCCTGTGATCCCGTGACTGCATGAACGGTTGCCATTGAAGCAAAAAGAATTTTTTTATAGCCAAAAAAGTTGAGAATGGGTTTCATCATATGGGCAAGGCATGTGGTGGTACAGGATGCATTAGAAATCGCTTTATGACGCCTGGGATCATAATCATTACCATTTATTCCCATTACTGTTGTTACAGTATCTTCGGCCATTGGTTTACTTGTATCTTTGATTTTAAATGGAGCTGAAACTATAACTTTCTCTGCTCCTGACTCAAAATGTCCTCTTAAGGCTCCTTTGGGGTGGTCTGGAGAAAGGGTTGGGTCAAGGAATTGTCCTGTTGTGTCAACTACCAGATTAACGCCATGATCTTTCCAGCCGATGTCGATCGGATTCCTGGAAGTCCTTAAAAATTTGACCCTTATACCATCAATTGTCATGCTGCCGTTTTTTTCATCCAAGCCATGAATAACAGGTTCAGCTTTTTGACCATAAAGAAAACCATGCAGCAAACCGTAATTTGAATCTCTGCCTGCATAATGGGCGATATCCTCAATGGATGTGCCGGCCTCCCGTCCGATATTAACTATAATTTCATCAAAATATTTTCTGGCTACATGATGCCATACAGTAAGTTTTCCGATTCTTCCAAATCCATTTACGCCAAGTTTCATCCCCATCTTACTCCTCCTAAAATAGTGCTATCGACGGTCATATTAATTTTCTTTTACTTTTATTTTACCCTGATAAACCGAACCTTCCCGCCCCTCGATACTTATATAATCTCCTGATTTTAAAAACACCTGATTAAAGAGGCAGTTTTTTTCTTTTTCATTACATATTAGATCCCCTGAACCGATAACGCATGTTTTTCCTAACCTGTGAGCAACAACTGCCGCATGAGAAGTTAAACCTCCACGTGCCGTCACAAGACCATCAGCCGCAAAAATTTCCCTGATATCATCAGGGACGGTATCTCCTCTAACAAGAATCAAAGATGTTTTTGGCTCAGATTTTTTCCATTTATTAATATCTTCCAGAGTGAAGACTACCCTGCCGTTCATTGCTCCTCCGCTTACCCCGATACCACTGCCCAGATATTTTGCCTTATTTATTTCTTCAGGGTCAAAAGTTAGTACCTTTTTTCTTTCTCTCATTACCATGTCCCTGGTCTGAAGCAGGTACAAATCTTTTGTTGAAGGACTTTCAAAAGTAAACTCTATTTCCTGCGGAGTCCAGCCTTTTTTATAGATTAGTTCATTGGCCAACTCTTTTAAAGCCTTATAAATTTCGGGGAAATGTGTTTCAAGTGTTATGTCGGTCTCCCTCATTTCTATTTCCTGCTGGTTAATAGAAATAGGTAAAGTTCTAACAAGTCCTGAAACTACATCTTCTCCCTGGTTTCCAAGGGTAAAGTCACCCCACAATCTCAGACTGTCGCCGGACCATCTGGGATTGTGTGTAAAGATCACTCCGCTGCCGGATGAATTAGAAAGATTTCCAAAAACCATTTCCTGAACTGTGACGGCAGTACCCCAGTCATCTGATATGCCCATAATTTTACGGTAAGTTTTTGCTTTTGATGAATTCCATGAACCAAAGACTTTTTTGATGGTCAGGTGCAATTGCTCTAAAGGATCTTCTATAATATAAATTTTGGCATCGCTTATAATTTTTTTATAGGTCAGCGCAATCTCTCTCATCTGTTCGCCGGTAAACTCTCTTTTATAAGGCAACCCTGATCTTTTCTTGAAATCACTTATGATTGCGTCAAACGCGTTTCTTTCAATATCAAATGACATCCCGTAGCACTGAAGAAATCTGCGATAATTGTCCCATGCAAACCAGGCATTTCCGGTTCGGGCGGCAATGCCTTCCACTATCTCTTCATTAATCCCAACATTGAGAAAAGTATCCAGCATGCCGGGCTGAGATATGGAAGAACCGCTTCTAATTGAAAGAAGCAAAGGGTAGGCTGGATCTCCAAAAGATTTGCCGTTGAGCTTTTCCAGAGCAGATATATTTTTAGCGATCTGTTCTCTAAAATTCTGTTTAGCCGGCGGATAGCTGTCAACTATTTCTCTGCAACGAAATACTTCTGTAGTAATTATAAAACCAGGAGGGACAGGCAGACCATAATTTTTCATCTTAATTATGTTAAGACCTTTGTTGCCAAGATGAATTATTCCGAAATCCCTGCTTCTTTTGTCAACTATGGAGGTCACAGCCCTTTGGGGATCATAGTTAAGCAGCAAGTGAACTTTATCTTTGGGTAGTTTGTTAGATTGTTGGAAAAGGGTGTTTAGTATTTTAGTTAAAAAAATGTCTAGCTGCCTAAGTCCAAGCGCAAGAGATGTTCTGTCTCGCAAAAAGATTTCAGATATTCTGTGTTTCAGCTTTTCATGGTCGGCCATGCCTTTCTTTGGGAGGTATTTGGGTAGTATTTGGTCGATTGATATCTGATTTAAAACTCTTGTTAAATTTTCTTCGTGGATGTTGTTAAAATAGTCATTTATTATATTCTTTACCGCTCCTGCAAATCCTTTAAATATATCGACATACTGTGTAAAAGTAAATCCTCTTGTTCCAAGTGAATGGGCTAGAAATTCTATCTGACGTTCCATTTCAACTGAAGAAATTCCATTTACTTTTAATGCCTTGTCAAACAAAATTAAGCGGTCGTAAATCTGGTAAAATGTGGCTCTTGTTATAAGGCTGAGGTCAATATTTTGAATAAGTTCCTCAAAAATAACATTTACCAGAGATTCTATTCGGAAAGTAAGACCAAGTGCATCAAATTTCAATTCATGGTAGTATCCATACATCGATGGTATATCCACAGTGATATGTCTTTTTTTATAAATATCTTCTCTGGCTTCATATGACTTATGTGATAAAATCAGATTTTTTAACAATTCAATATAATCGATCAGCATGGAAAGTTTTTTCTTGAGCCTTGGCTCAGCCAGAGCTCTTTTCAGCCTGTCCAAATGCGGAAAGGCTTCTACTTTAAGCTGCGCAATATAATGATCCATTTCAATAAAATCGAGATTGTATTTCTGGTTTAAAAGTTTATAAAAAGATATTGCGAGTTTCAGCCTTTCCAGATCTACTTGCGGCACTTCTTTAATATCTGCAAAAATTCCCTTTATTTTTTCATCTTTTATTGCAATGAGGTCAGCAGGCAAGTTAAAACCTTTTTGCTCAAGTCTTGTCATTGCAAGGTGAACACCGTCAATATATGGCCCCTTAGTGGTGATTTGGCTATAAATGCTTGGCGGGACAAATGGCTCAAGAAGACTTTTTTCTCCAGTCTTCCAGAAATTAAGGACAGCTTCCATAAAGCTGATTATCAGGTTGTTGCTTTCAACATGGCTTTGTTTCCGCAAAAAATGGACAAGCACATCTTTTCTGCCGATTATATCGTCGATATCAGTAGAAATATCTCTCAGTTTTCCTTCAGCGCCAATATCATTAAAATATACCGGAAACAGCCTCATCAACTGTTTGGCAAGATTATATGCCGGTTTAATATCGCTATTTAATAATTTTGTAATATCTCTTGGGAACAGATCGGTATCTTTGATAAATACACCGCTGATAGAAAGATTGATTATAAGGCAGGAAAGAAGATTTGCCGACCATTTCGGGTTAAGCTCGATCAGCTCTAACCAGGTTCTTATATTGCTGATATGAGTGCTGTTGACTTTTACTTGCCAGTCGTTTCCAACGCCTTCTATCATTGGAGATTGAAAGCCCAGATCGATTGCTGAATCAATAAAAAGATTAACCAGATCAATTTCATCTGTTTTGTAGACACCTTTACCCATATTCAGTACGCAGTTCAGAACTACGGCGGGAAACTTGCTTGTTCGAGTTTTTAAAATAGAAAAAGTTTTATCAATAAGTTTGTCTATATTATAGTACTTCTCATGTTCTATAAGCCAGCTTACAGTTCTGTTTATATCCCTTAAAGCTTCCTCATGCAGCATACACAGTCCTGAAGTATTCATAATATGGAAAAGGAACAAAAGTTTCCATCTGTTTCCTTCGCAGGCATTGATTCCTTTTTGAAGAAGCTTGTGAGGAATTTGCCTGTATATTTCAGCAATTTCTTTGTATCCGGGCAGTTGCAGGAGGCTTTTTAAAAGTTCTTCAGAATCAATTTCTTTTTCCCGGGCAATATCATCCAGATCAAGATTCCATTGTTTAATTTGGTCATGGGATATTCCATTAAAAATTTCTTTTAAATCCAAGTCGTTATCAATCATATCCGTTTCTTTTTCAAACCAGGTCTGAGGGTCTTCCTCGCTCAGCCAGTATGAATATGAGTGCTTAAAACATTTTAATAAAAGCAGATTGATTGGCTTATAGCTTATATTTATTTCAGATGAATATGTTAAAAGGTCTTTGGCCGGCTTTTTAATTTGATAGAAACTTTTAATAAAAAAGAAGAAGATTTCATCATTGTAATTCCTGATGTGATCAAATGAGTCATTGATTACCGGCATAAATCTTTTGATATCAGGGCCGGAGTCTTTAATGATTTTCTGCAGAAAGACTAGCAAATTGTCAGCCCCGTCGGCTTTTGTGTCTTTTTCGTCACTTGATTTAATTGCGGTCGTAAAAATATTTACAAAAAGAGCAGCAGCTTCGTGGCCTTTTGGATGGTTTTTGAAAAGATAGAAATAGTCCAGAGAATAACTTCTTGCTTCCTGTATAATAAATTTCCAATTTTTGTAGGGATGAGAAAGCTCTTTAAGAAAGGTATTCAATCCATCCATAAGTCCATAATATCTGGACATGACTTCCTGAAGAACTGAATATTTGGCATCTATTGCAACATCAACATGATAGTCGGCTATATTTACTTCAAGGGCCTTTGACTTTATTTTCAAATCCTTCTCCTTTCTTTCGAGCTTCAAGGCGCGTTCTTAGTTTTGGAAAAAGACTTATATTTGTGTGAGGTAAAAAAAGAGAGGCCACGTAATTGTCCATAAAAGAGGCGGTTTCCGAAAGCTCGAAGTTTGTCATTTTTCTTGCCACCTCTACCACATCTTTTCTGATGCGGTTTGTGAGCGAACTTATTTTTGCCCCCATAAGCGATCCGTTGCCGATAAAAGTAACTTTATCAGGATCTATTTCAGGCAACAGGCCTATGATCATGGCCTTTTCCAAATCTACATAGCTTCCAAAACCTCCGGCCAGAATAATACGGTCAATATTATTAATACTGAGACCCACTTCTTCAAGAAGAGTCGTACATCCGCTGTACATGGCGCCCTTTGCCCGTATAAGGTTATTTATATCCGGCTCTGTGAGAACAAGATCTCTATCTATCCGGGTTAAATGAGCGAACGCAAGTACATATTCATATATTCCATCAACCTGACGTATGCGATTTGTATCAAGTTCGTGGTTAAATTTACCAAGATTATCAATAATACCCATTTCAAACATAGTTGCCACTATATTGATAAGCCCTGAACCGCAGATACCTTTCGGCCTGACATTCCCAATAGTTATGTTCATGGGCTCCAGGGTAAAAGGATCTATGGAAAAATCTTCGATAGCTCCTTTTGTGGCACGCATTCCAAATTTGATGCCGCCTCCTTCAAATGCCGGACCCGCAGAACAGGCAGCACAGGCAAGCCAATCTTTGTTGCCGATAACGATTTCCGCATTAGTCCCTATATCCATGTAAAGAGTAATTTCCTCAGAAAGATACATTCCCGATCCCATGACACCGGCTACAATATCTCCACCTACATAGCTTGAGACATTAGGATAAACCAGTGCTGTAACATGGTCACTTAAATTTATTCCCAAAGCTACCGCTTTTATCGGCGGATATAAAGCTGTGGCTGGAACGTATGGCGAACGTCTTATATACCTGGGATTAACCTTCAGCAAGAGCTGGGTCATGGTTGTGTTTCCTGCCAGCGTTATAGCCGAAATATCGTCAGTATCAACATCGGCCTGCTTTATTATTCGGTCTATTATCTTGTTAATAGATTGTATAACAACATTATGAAGTTTTTCCAGTCCTCCCGGTTTTTCGGCATACACAATTCTGCTTATAACATCTTCGCCATAGCTTATCTGTCCATTAAAATCGCCATAACTTGACAGGACACGGCCGGTTTTAAGATCAATCAATTGGCCATATATTGTTGTAGTGCCAATATCCATGGCAATAGCGAAATTACTGTCAGTAGTATCGCCAGGCTGAATATTTATAATACGTGTAAGACCGGTTTCGTGGACAGGGTTGGCTATTATCGCTGTGGCTTTAAACGCCTTTTCCCTTATTACGTCCGGTGCTTTTCGAATAACAGAAAGTTCAATTTCCAGATGATGCTTGTTATAAATTTTTCTAAGATAGCCGACTATTCTGGTTACATCCGGCCTGTTATTCTGTGCAGTAGGCTCGGAAAGATTAAGGTATTTTTTTTCAACAGGAGGTATGAAAAGACCTTTTTCTTTTAAATCCTCCAGATTTATTTCCTTTATAAGTGCAGCCCGCCGCGGAGTAATCTGCATATTAAGTACGCCGGCATCTATCTCTGATTCTATGGGAACACGGACAACTATATCGGTTATTATGGTGCTCAAGCAGGCCTGTCGGTATCCTTTGGAAATATCCACTTCGTTTAATTTCTCGGATATTCCTCCGTTAACTTTTCCTTCTTCAATGATGACGCGGCACTTTCCACAAACACCTTCCCCGCCGCATGATGCATTAATATGTACTCCAGCTTCCATTGCAGCACGAATAATATTTTCTCCATCCTTAACCCTTATTTCTTTATTGTGAGGAAGAAATAAAACTTTATGCACACATATCTCCTTTTAAAAACTGGCTACCAACTTAAAGCGGGACACTTTTGATCCTCTATTTTGATTATCTTGGAACAACAATCGTGCAAGATTGTCGTAACGAGGCAAAATAGTTGGATAATAACGTCTTTGATTATATTCATTTTGATGTCATAACGGTCACGCTTGCACGGCATTTATTTGTTGGCGTGCTCCTCATCCTGGGCTATGTCCCCGAGGGCGAGGGGACATAGCCCAGGATGAGCAGAAAGAAGGCAGAGCCACTGTTTTGGATGACTCTGCCTTTTGTCACTCATAATACATCCACAAAGACCAATAGGACGGTGTAGGTGGAACTATTTGTTTAGCTTTTCTTCAATATGCTACATCACGGTTGGAGGTAACCATTGATCCACTTCAACACTTCGGGGATATCAACGCGGCTCGAATACCCAACGCCCGCGCAGTTGTAGTTGGTCACATACGAGTTGACACCCAGGATCGTGTCCGTGCCCCATAGGAGATCGGGTCCTCCCGAGTCGCCAAAACAGGTGCCGCCCGTCCCGCCGCCGGGGTTCAAGGTAATACGCATGTATTCTCCGCTGTGTACGAATTTGCCGGAGACCAGTTCACTTGGGGCGTAGAGGCGGACTTTCTCACTTACTCCCCAATTCGGTGGACCACCACCATGGATCTGCTCCTGCACGCCATAGCCGACGATGTCCAGGTCGGTCTTGTTCTTCAGCGTATCTACTATCCCAGCATTGGGCAGTTCAGCGTACTCACCTGTGTCCACCGGTTCATCCAAAACGACCACCCCCACGTCGCGGAAGGCGAAACCGGGTAACCCGTTCCCACACTCAATGCAGAAATCCGGGTTGGTGTAAGGGGTTCCTTCTGTCGATGTGACACCACCAAAGGGATATTCAGGGTTCTCTTCGACATCTTCATCGAACCAGACTCTCGCAGCAACGGCTCCTTCGGTGCAGTGTCCAGCCGTCAAAATGACATTTGGCGAAATCAGGGCACAGCTGCAACGCCATGCAGGTACATTTCCTACACCAGCCACATAGACGTCGAACACCACAAGGCCTACGTAGGGATGTTCATCCCCGTCCGGCTGGCCATTGGTAATCGCGTATGCGGTACCAACCGACGCTAACGCTATGACCAAAACAACGGTCACTACAAGCAGAAAATTACTAATGCTTCTCATTTTGTCTTTCATTTGGATACCCTCCTGTATTTAGTGTCTGATAACTCAGTTAGGAACGTGGACGCAATAACTTCCCCAAGTAGGCGCACAGATTTGGGTCGAATTTGTTTGATCTCAGATCACAAAAGTTGAAGGAATAGCGAGCTATTTCAATATTTTTGTGATCTAAGATCAAACAAAGGCGGCGACTTGTGACAATCCTCGCGGTAACTTGCTCACCTTTAGATCGGATAAACTTCTAAAGCATCAATACCACCTCCTCTCTTAGATTGGCATTAAGAACCCTAAAAAAGTTCCACCGAGTCCGACCTCATTTCCCAACATGTACTTGGCGTCAGAAGGACGCTTTGGATTACAAAATTATCCCGTTCACAGCGAGTGAAGGTAGCTTTCGGTTTTCGTCAGAAGAAAGTCTAAGGCTAACCCAAAACCGCTTTAAATCCGGGTCAATAATACAGTCTGATCGAAATGATATTTGCACTCCAAGCGGAACGAACAATGTGCTGCCACGAGGAACGTAGGCACATTTTGAGCGATATCTCCATCTTGCGTAAATTTAATTAAAACTTACAACATTTTGAAATTTCATTAAATATTCCATAATGAGAATTGCTGATAAAGGATTGACAGGTGAAAAGAAAAATGTTGAATTGCATACAAATTTAATCTAAAATAAAGGTGTTTGAAAATCAAGTAAAATCGCTTTTCAAAATCGTAAGGAACGTGGACGAAATAATTTTCCCAACTATGCATCACAGCTTCAGGTCGCCTTTGTCCGATCTCAAATCCCAAAAATATTGAAATAGCTCGCTATTCCTTCAACTTTTGTGATCTGAGATCGAACAAATTCGAACCAAATCTGTGCGCCTACTTGTGGAAGTTAATTCGTCCACGTTTCTTAGCGTTGCGGCCTTTTGGTACGTCTTCATCAAATGGGTAGAACCACACAGGATTTGCTCTACGTGCCGGCTTGCGCGGCTCTAACAACAATTTTGGGTTTTTCATATACCAATCACCATCATCACAACCAGCCAGTTCGATCGTACCAATGATGACGCCTCGTGGTAGTGAATTCATGTCAAGATCGTACTTTTTGGCTAAATCTTCTTCGTCTTTACGGTTGTATCGACTGAGGCTGGCATAAATGTAAAGCCGTCCCCTGATGTTAGTAGCACGGCTACGATACTCAATATTCACCTTACCATATTCAGAGTGGTTGTACGGCTCTTTTTCACCACGCATAAAGAGTTCTGCCCACGGTTGCCTGATACTGAGTGCAATCATCGTTTACCTCCGTGGGCTACCAACGTAAGGCGGGACACCTGTAAATTCAACAAGTTAGATATAGCCAAAATTTGAGAAATCAAAGACATTATTATCCAACTATTTTGCCTCGTTACGACAATCTTACACGATTGTTGTTCCAAAATAATCAAAATA
>JABZFQ010000256.1 GCA_014237365.1 Desulfobacteraceae bacterium
TGCGGTCATTGCAATTTCAGAAGCCAATCCAGGAGTGCAGTGATCGTGAATACCCAATATGACCAAACCGGGGTAAAGTCCATTACCGCTCTTTTTATGTTTTTTCTTCCCAACATAATTCGGATAGCTGAGGGTTTTTCTTCTTCATCTGCATTTTTCGCATCAAAACATGATATGACGGTGTTCTAAATAGAAAGGCAGGGTTAGCCTTTCTATCGACAACTCTATTCTATAAAAGCATCTACCGTGGTCTCCCAATCTTCATGCCCTGCCATTTGTTTAGCTGCGGTTACTTCAAAATCAAACTGGTCTTCATCAATAATGCCCACACCTGGGTTGCCAACATAACCGTGATAGGTGTAAGCTCCTATTGGCGCGTTGCCGGGTATGGTATGGGACAGGTGTCCGGATTTTGATTGATAAGGATTTAAAATAACCGAAACCGGACCAAAAAGATAACCGGATGGTGGGTAGATATTACCATTAGGTAATGTGACATTTGTGGCAAAATAGATAGTTTGAGCTTCATTAGTATTATTGGTAATCGTAATATCAAATCCCAAAGTTCCTCCCCTTGGGATAACAACATCATTGGGCACAAGAGTTACAGAAACAGAAGCGAGTACAACAGAGCTGATCTTGCTCACAAATGCGTCAACACTGCCTGCGTGGCTCGGATAGAGCGGGTTCTGAGTGGGAAAATCGGGCGAAACAGTCCAGCCGGTTACATAGCAGTTGCCTGCTGCATCCAACGCAATGCCATGGCCTTCATCATAGCTGTCTCCACCCAGGTAGGTGGAATAGACGAGAGCATCTCCTGCCGGGCTCAGACTGGTTACAAATGCGTCATAGCCTCCTGTCGGCCAAAGCGGGTCATGGATGGGAAAATCGGACGATCCAGTTTCACCTGTTACATAGCAGTTGCCTGCTGCATCCACGGCAATGCCATAGCCATGATCATAGCTGACTCCGCCCAGATAGGTAGAGTAGACGAGAGCATCTCCTGCCGGGCTCAGACAGGTTACAAATGCGTCATAGCCTCCTGCGTTGTTCGGGTAAAGCGGGTCATGGGTGGGAAAATCGGTCGAAAAAGTTTCACCAGTCACATAGCAGTTGCCTGTTGCATCCACGGCAACGCTATGGCCATAATCATAGCTGCTTCCGCCAAGATAGGTGGAATAGATGAGAGCATCACCTGCCGGGCTCAAACTGGTTACAAATGCGTCATAGCTACCTGCGTAGTTTGGATAGAGCGGGTTCTGGGTGGGAAAGTTGGCTGAATGAGTCCAGCCCGTTATATAGCAATTGCCTGTTGCATCCACCGCAATGCCATGGCCTTCATCACTCTGATCTCCGCCCAGGTAGGTGGAATAGACGAGAGCATCTCCTGCCGGGCTCAGACAGGTTACAAATACGTCTTTGGCTCCTGAGTGATTCGGATAGAGCGGGTCATGGGTGGGAAAATCGGTCGAAAAAGTCCAGCCCGTCACATAGCAGTTGCCTGTTGCATCCAACGCAATGCCATAGCCACGATCTAGGCTTATTCCGCCCAGGTAGGTGGAATAGACGAGAGCATCTCCTGCCGGGCTCAGACAGGTTACAAATACGTCACTGTTTCCTCCTGCGTGATTCGGATAGAGCGGGTTCTGGGTGGGAAAATCGGCCGAATCAGTCCAGCCGGTTACATAGCAGTTGCCTGTTGCATCCACCGCAATGCCAAAGCCCCAATCATAGTCGCTTCCGCCCAGGTAGGTGGAATAGACGAGAGCATCTCCTGCCGGGCTCAGACAGGTTACAAATACGTCACGGATTCCTGCGTGATTCGGATAGAGCGGGTTTTGGGTGGGAAAATCGGTCGAATCAGTCCAGCCGGTTACATAGCAGTTGCCTGTTGCATCCACCGCAATGCCATAGCCTTCATCAGGGCCGCTTCCGCCCAGGTAGGTTGAGTAAACAAGCACAGGGTCGATCACAAGAGGACGCGTGCGGTCATAGGCAGCTATCTTAAAGCCAACCTGGTGGGTTTGCTTTTTATTTTTTACCGGATGAAGAACATATCCTCCGGAAACCGGTTTTCTGATACCGTCTATATCCTGGTAGATAAGAGGCTTTTGCAGGCAAAGCTCTCCTCCTTTGGTATCCAGTGCCAGATCGCCATTTTGTTTGATTTTAAGACGCGTTTGGCCAAAGCAAAGGGCGATTGCTTCAGGGTCGGCTCCAGGGGCAACAATGAAGTCATATTCAAGCTTTTGGCCCTGACCGTAAAAAACCAGATCAATCCCAGGATAAACACCTGTGTATTTGACTCTGGCGTAGGTGGGGATATTGGAGCGCCATTTTTTGGCATCCTTGCCAATGAAATAGTTGACTTTGCCGGAGAACTGGTCAGCTCCTGTTATCTTTGGGTCGGGATTGGCCCCTGCCAGCTTCATGGAAACTACAGTGGCAGGTTCCGGTTTGTCTGCCTTATGAAGCGCAGATCCCCGGGCTGTTTTATCCTCAGGCCGGGCTTTGCGCAGGGAAAGAACAGCCTCGGTAGAGGTTAGAAACAGGTTGTAGCCTGAACCACGAGATAAAAACTTAACCTTGGCATCTGTCTGCCCATGGTTGGCCTCAAAGCTTAAGGGCAGCCGGCCATAGGATTCCACTATGCGCGCCATGGTTGCTGTGTCCGGTTCTGTGACTTTTTTGGAAAAAACCTGCGGAATTGCCGAGGTGGTTGAAAAAGCATTGCATGGGATTATAAGCCCCAGAAAGAAAAATACAACCATGAGCCATTGAACGACTTTGCGGTCCGCAAAGCATATCATACTGTTACACATAAATACCTCCTTTACCATTGTTTGTAATTTTATGATTAATTGATAGGTGCCAATATAAATTTCGAAAAAATCAAGCCTCTAATATTTGGGTGAATTCAAGTTGCAAATGCTTGGCAGTAGATTTCATGTGGTGTTTTGGTGGTCGGGTCTATGATTAATCTTTTTTACCGCTAATGCAAGGTTTTTATTGGTGATTAGGCATCCTTCACGACAAGTCAAAAGTAGTTTACACTTTGTTGATCTTGTGTTTTGGCAGTGAAATTCGAAAGTAGAAATTGGAAAAATACAAAGATGTAGATGCGTTAGGAACGTGGACGAAATAACTTCCCCAACTATGCATCACAGCTTCAGGCCGCCTTTGTCCGGTCTCAAATCACAAAAATATTGAAATAGCTCGCTATTCCTTCAACTTTTGTGATTTGAGATCGCACAAATTCGACCCAAATCTGTGCGCCTACTTGCGGAAGTTAATTCGTCCACGTTCCTTACCTAATTTCAAATTTCCAGTTTCCAGTTTCGATATCGGCATTCAATTCGATAATACACGCTTTTTCGAAAAAAGTGTAAACTGGTAAATGAAGGATGCCGGTAATTATATCTCTTTTTTGACATACAAATGCCTTTATGATAGACTTAAAAAAATGGGAACGAAATAACTGAATCAAAATAGAAAAAATGCTGACATGAATTTGAAAGTACTACTGGTAAGACCACATGTTTTTTTGCCGACTTCGCAGTGGCTTCAGTCGATGTTGCGACTGGAGCCCTATGCCCAGGAACTTATTGCCAGTGCCATTCATCCCCCGCATGACGTGAGGATCTGTGACTTGGCCGTTGAAGATAAACCGATTGATACATTCCGGCGTGTCTTGCAGGAATACCAGCCAAACCTGGTCGGTTTCGGAGGTTTCTCCAGTCAGTTCCGCACAAATCGTGAACTGGCAGCAATTACCAGGAAAATCCTGCCGAATGCTTTAACGTGCATTGGAGGGGTACATGCTTCCAGCATGCCGATCGATTGTAAGTACCCGGACATCTTTGACTTCATCGTTCGTGGCGACGGTGTGTCCGCCATGAAGGTTGTGATTGCTGCTATAGAGAATAATGAGTCGCTGCCAGAGTCTGATTGGATTCTGCCTACGGCATCGCCGAACTTCGACAAACTGGCAGTGAAACCGCCGCCGGCGCTGCATTCTGATGGCATCAACACTAAACCGCGCCGCGAACTGGTCGACATGTCGAAGTACTTCTGCATCTGCTACGGCCAACACGGCGAGAAGATAGACACCTTGTTTCCTGAGATCGCCTGTGTGCGCACCAGCGTTGGCTGTCCAAACCGTTGCAGCTTTTGCGTAGTCCACTTCCTGGCCAAAGGCAAGTACCTCCAGCGTGACGTTGAGGATGTGGTCGAAGAGATCGCCTCCCTGCCGCAAAAGTATATATACTTTGTCGATGACGAGACTTTTATCAATACGAGGCGTATGCAGCGGATGGCTGAGATGCTGCTCGAACGCGGCATCAAGAAGAAGTATATCTCCTGGGCCCGCAGCGACACGGTGTGTAAACACCCTGAGCTGTTTGATCTGTGGAAGAAAGCCGGCCTGGAGTTTGTTTACATCGGTTTCGAATCACTGGAGGATGAAAATCTCAACGCCTACAATAAAAAGGCGACCGCGTCCCAGAACAGGGAAGCCCGTGAAATCCTGCGGAAATTAAATCTCAACATTCATGCCGCCCTGATGGTGAATCCGGATTTCGAGGAGAAAGACTTTTTGACCGTCCAACGAGCGATTAAGGAAATAGCGCCGGCTGAATTCGCGTTCACTGTCTACTCCCCGCCGCCGGGCACACAGGAGTTCATGGAATCCAGAGACAAATTTATCTGCCACGACCCCTGTCTTTACTACGATTGTCTGCACACAATCCTTCCAACTAAACTTCCATTGAAGAAGTTTTATCGCTACTTCACCATCCTCTACGCATTGGGTGCAGCAAAAATTCCGGCAAAGGTCAACAAAGTGAAGCTGCCGCTGCGCGACCACATCAAGTTCGTACTGGGCGGCATGAAATTCGGCTGGCAGATGTACCGGATGTACCGGGAATACGACCGGAAGTACTGGTGATCGGAAGTCGGAGGTAAGTGCGGACATTCACAAACAGAAAAATTTGTGTAATTTGCGCCTACTTGGGGAAGTTATTTCGTTCCCGTTCCTTAAGATGGGTTTGTTTAAGGGCGCTTTCTATTTCCGCTTCATCGGCATCCGGTTTTGCCACAAGGAGATTGGTTTTCAGGCTTTCGTGGAAAATATAGTGAAATTGGGCGACAACGCTGATTCTTGCCGCGTAGCTCGGCATGGGTGAATAAGTAACTGCCCCAAAGCGTTTTACCGAGCCCTAACGTTTTCTGAGCCGGCGAATATCGCCTATCCGGATTGTAACGTTCTTTGAGTCGAAATATTCTATTAATGGGATTAAATATTTACGTGTTGTACCTGTCATCTCCTTAAACTGGGGAGTCGTTATCTCACCGTGAGTTAAAAGAAAATCGACCAGTCTTTTTTTCAGATTAGTTACAACCTCTACATGGAAATAAAGGTCTTCTTTTGTTTTGATTATCAGCCCTTCCTCTATAAGAAGCATAAGCACATCATTGGCTCTTTGTCCATCAATATCAAGCATTTTGCTCAGATCTTTGAAATATGGAGGACAGAGTCCGCTTTTAAGATATGTTTTCAAAATTTTTTCTTTTACTTCAGCCTGATCGCCTCCAAGGGAAACAGTATGTGAAAAAAAGCGGACAGTATCTTCCTCAGAAACAACTTCTTTATTCTTTATCATAATATTGAGCATAAGATTAAAAAGTTTTAAACCAGCCGAAGGCAGCTTGGACTTGAGTTCTTCTTTTGGCATACCGGATTTTAGCGGATTTGTTCTGTGATAATTTTCAAGAAAGAAGAAAATTTTTTTATTTAGATTTTCATAGCAATTTTTGTGGATGTAAATTCTGTTTTCCCTGTCAGCAAGCGTAACGATTTTTATTGAGAGTAGTTTTTGCAGGGCATTATCAAGCTGTTTGTCAGGTATATTTGTCATAATTTTGAGGTCTGAGAATGAGATCCCTTTATAACCGGAATTGTCAACATGGTAGGCAATGATTTCTTCAGGCAGTTGAGTTATCAGAGTTTTTAATCCTTCAGAAATATTTTTTTTGAACCGTTTATGCTTTTGGGGAAGCGGGTTTAATATTTGTCCTCCGGCAATTGTGCGTACTGGAGAATAGCTTCGAATAACGAATTTGTCATCACTTACTACGGCAATAGGAGAATCAAGCCTGATTTGGGCAACACTAGTTTCTCCTGGAATAATTTCGTCTTTATCAAGCAATATAACATGGCCTATAATTTCGCTTGTACCTGTATGGAATCTGATAAGTGTGCGGTTTTTAACTGGTTTTTTATTGCTTTTAAGAAGGTGAATAGACACGTCAAGCATATAGCTCGGTTTTAAAGCTCCAGGGCTGGATACAATTTCTCCTCTTTGCACGGAAGCCTTTTCAAGTCCCTGGAAGTTAATTGCTGTACGCATTCCTGCTTCCGCAGAATTAACGCTCTGGTTGTGTATCTGAATCCCGCGGACCTTTGATGTAATACCGGCAGGATAGATCATAACGGGATCGCCGGTCTTGACACATCCTGAAATCAAAGTGCCTGTAATAACTGTGCCAAACCCCTTCATGCTGAAAACTCTATCTACAGGAAGACGAAACAGACTTTTTACAGAACGGCTGGGAGTCACGGCACTTAATTCATCAAGGGCTTTTATAAATTCAGGAATCCCCTGGCCTGTAACAGATGATACCGGCAGAACCGGTTTACCCTCAAGAAATGTCTCCCGGGTAAATTCGTTTACATCTTCGGTTACAAGCTCCAGCCATTCTTCATCTACAAGATCGGTCTTTGTCAAAACAACGAGACCTTGTTTTATTTCCAGAAGGGTACAAATTTCCATATGCTCTTTTGTCTGAGGCATTACTCCTTCGTCGGCCGCGATTACCATGGCAACAATATCAATACCGGTAGCTCCTGCGACCATGTTTTTTATAAATTTTTCATGGCCGGGCACGTCAACAATTCCAAGATGCTGACCGCTGGGGAGATCAATAGAGGCAAAGCCCAATTCAATGGTTATTCCTCTGAGCTTTTCTTCCTTTAACCGGTCGGTATCTATGCCTGTAACTGCCTTTATAAGGGCGGTCTTCCCGTGATCTATATGTCCGGCTGTTCCCAGGATTATCTGTTTCATGTTGATTTTTTATTGCGGAAATACTCTGCTATATAAGAGGCTCCTACAAGGAAAAATCCCATACATGCTACGTATACGGGATTTGCGCCTGGATAGAAAAAGCGGGAAAGTAAAACAGCAAAACCAGCCCCAAGAACTATTCTTATTAAAAAAATGTAAAATTTGGTCATAATTTAAGCCTATAATAGCGGTTCAGGGTTCAGGGTTCAGGGTTCAGGGTTCAGGGTTCAGGGTTCAGGGTTCAGGGT
>JABZFQ010000199.1 GCA_014237365.1 Desulfobacteraceae bacterium
GATTTTCCGGAGGTTCGAATCGTTTTGCACATTCCACCAATATCTCGCATATATCACAGAGCGGGGAACCATCCCCGAAAATCAATAACTTTGTTCTATTTTGGTTACACTCAAATCAATAAGTTACCATTGTTTTGTCTAGGAAACTTCAGTTTAAAAAAATAATTAATTTAATGTTCGGATGGTTATATTAAATGCCGGTATATGAATATACTGCGCTGGATGTAAACGGGAAGAATACTTCCGGTATTGTTGATGCGGAAAGTGCTCTTGGAGCTCGTCAGAAGCTACGTGATTCAAAGATTTTTCCCGTTTCGATAAAGGAAGTCAGTATTACAAACGCGGAAAAGGAGTCCAAGACTTTTTTTCTATTGCGATTTTTTTCGCGAAGTATCAAACTGTCTGAACTTTCCATGATGACAAGGCATCTTGCTACGTTAGTGGGCGCCGGCTTTCCGCTTGTATCAGCCATAGATACTCTTATTCCTCAAACCGGATCTCATGTTTTCAAAAAAACCCTGGCAAATATTAAAGATTCAATAGTTGAAGGTAAAAGTTTTGCCGATGCTTTGTCTTTGTATCCAGGAGTTTTTTCCGCAATTTATATAAACATGGTTCGTTCCGGAGAAACATCGGGTACCCTTGAAATTGTTTTGGAACGGCTGGCAGATATTGCCGAAAAACAACAGGCTTTAAGGAGTCAGATAAGATCGGCTTTGGTTTACCCTGTTTTCATGTTAATTATTGGAGCTGTTGTGTTATTTTTTTTGCTGGCATATATAGTTCCTAATATAACCTCAATATTTTCTGACATGAATCAGATTCTGCCCGCTCCAACCCGTTTTCTTATCGCGTTTAGCGATTTATTTAAACACTATTGGTGGGTTATATTTATTGTAATTTTTGTTGCGATATTTGCTGTAAGAAGCATAAAAAAAACATCAAAAGGAAGCTATTTTTTCGATAAAAGTCTGCTTTCTTTCCCGCTGATCGGTACATTAGCAAGAAAGCTTGCTGTAGCACGTTTTTCCCGAACCCTTGGGTCTTTGCTTGAAAATGGTGTTCCCATGCTGCATGCACTTGAGATAGTAAAAAATATTGTGGGTAATATTATCATTTCAAATGCGGTTGATACAGCCGCCAAAGATGTCGAAGGCGGACAGGGACTTGGTATGGTTCTCACTACAAGCAAGGTATTCCCTAATCTGTTTACTCAGATGGTTAAGGTGGGAGAACAAAGCGGAGAGCTGGAGAAAATGTTGAAAAAGGCGGCAGATGTATATGAAAATGAAATAGAATTGAGTGTTATGAACATTACCTCAATGCTTGAGCCGGTTATGATACTAATAATGGGGATTATTGTTGCATTTATAGTTATCTCAATTTGTCTTCCGATATTTGAAATGAATCAGCTTGTAGTCTAAATTCAGGGTTCATAGGTTCAGGGTTCGCAAAGAAAAACTTACAATTTCAGAGCTCACCACATGAAGCCCTTTTTTCTCAAAATAAATGTGCATTCTTTAGTTGCTATTTACGAGCTTAAGTACAACATATAGTATATAATGAGTAAATAGATACAATATGTGCTAAGTCAATGTCAAAAATGCATAACATATTGTAAAGAAATGCACACGAAATTTTGGGCACGGTTTGTTCAATATTTTCAAGTAATTATAAATCATGTAGTGATCTCTGAATTTAAAATAATTATCTCTGTGTTTTCTGTGGTAAATTTCTGATTGGAGGATTAATGAATAAAAAGATTCCACGAATAATAACTGGAGTAAGTGGCTTTACGCTTATTGAGTTGATGGTTGTTATTGTAATTTTAGGGATCCTTGCGGGTCTTATAATCCCAAGGCTGATGGGGCGGCCAGAGGAGGCAAGGCAGCTTAAAGCAAAGATGCAGATAGAAATACTGGAAACAGCTCTTAAATTGTACAAACTGGATAACGGCATGTATCCGGATACTGAGCAGGGATTGCAGGCGCTTGTAGAAGCACCTGAGACAGGGACTCTTCCAAAAAAATGGCGCAAGGGTGGCTATCTTGAAAAGGGAAAGATCCCCAAAGATCCATGGGATAATAATTTTGTTTATCTTTATCCCGGTGTTAATTATGACTATGATATTATGTCATACGGTGCCGACGGTTTGCCTGGAGGTGAAGAAAAAAACAAGGATATTAATAGCTGGGAAATTGAATAGAGTGCATCCATAAACGTTATCCATTATGTTTTACAAAAGGCAAGATAGAGGTTTTACACTCATTGAGCTGATAATTGTGGTTTCCCTTATTAGCATTATGCTTTTTTTGTATATTCCGAAATTTCAGGAAGCAGTTATGTTTGATAGTACAAAAAGAGTATCTCGCTGGATTATAGGTAAACTGCAGGCTTTGAAGGAGAGTTCTGTAAGCAACCAGAAGTTATATGTTTTTCACATTGATTTAGATAATAACAAAATGTGGGTAACAAGTGAATTAATGTCAGAAGAAGAAATGCAGAATGCCGAACAACAAGGTTTTGAGCTTCCGGATGATATAAATTTAGCAGACGTTGAATATCCGGGTAAAGATAAGATTTTATTCGGGCAGGCAAATATTTATTTTTATAAAAAAGGATATTCCGATAAGGCCTTGATTCATATTGAGGACAGCAGCAATAAACAGCTTTCTTTTCTTATAGAACCTTTTCTATCTAAGGTTGAGCTGCATGAAGAATATGTTGAGTTTGAAAACTGATAAATCGCTGATATTACGGTCTGGCTTCTCGTTACTTGAAATTCTGGTGGCGATGTCCATTATTGCAATTGTTTTTTTAAGTATATTTAAGATGCATAAACAGACTATATCAATGAATCA
This sequence comes from Desulfobacteraceae bacterium, assembly GCA_014237365.1. Taxonomy (GTDB): domain Bacteria; phylum Desulfobacterota; class Desulfobacteria; order Desulfobacterales; family ETH-SRB1; genus B13-G4. The sequence goes on from JABZFQ010000199.1 coordinate 2,862, forward strand.
AGCTGTAATGTTTTACACCATAGCACCGCTATTGGCTCAGAATAAAATAGAGGAATTTGAATTAAAATCCGTTTATGACAGTATTTATGATTCAGGAAATTTTGGGGATAATTATCCTGGTTACAGGTATAATATTTCCATAGATGATGTTGATTCTAAATTGCTTGGCTATGTTGCAGGTGATTTAATGAAAATTGATGTTACCGTATTTACTGACATTGAAAAACTTTCGTACAGTCTCAGGACATACAGGTTCACAGTTCCAGGTTAGGAACGTGGACGAAATAACTTCCACAACTATGCATCACAGCTTTAGGCCGCCTTTGTCCGATCTCAAATCCCAAAAGTATCAAAATAGCTTGCTATTCCATCAATTTTTGTGCTCTGAGATCAAACAAATCCGACCCAAATCTATGCGCTTACTTGGGGAAGTTATTTCGTCCACGTTCCTTAATTTCACCATACGGGATATCAATTTTAATTAAAATGATAGAGCGAAGCAATACCACAAATTTTCAATTTTCAATTTTCAATCTTCAATTTGGTTCTGGCTTGTCCAGCCTGGGTTTTACGCTGATCGAAATTCTGATTGCAATATTTATCTTCAGCATAATTATCACTACTATTTTTAGTTCATTTAATGCGATACTTAACAACACCGGCTCCATTTCTGAGGGACTTGCCACGTGCGATATGGCTAAAAATTGTCTTAACAGAATTATTACCGATCTTAAATCCATCCATGTATATTCCCCTGGTGATACATCGTTAGATTCAGACGATCTGCTGGGAGCTTATCGTATTGTGGGTGAGAATACCGATGTTGGAAGCAGAGAATTTTCAAGACTAAGATTTACTTCTCTGGCACATTTAAATTTTGAGCATGATATGCGGCATGGAATTGCAGAAATTGTCTATTATGTTCAAAAAATAGATAAAGATAATTATGTTATCAGGAGAGCAGATAATCTGTATCCTTATAAATTTTTTAAAAAAAAAGATGGCGATCCTTTGTTATGCGAAAGGGTAAAATCTTTGGAATTCAAATATTATGGTTATGATGGAAATGAATACGATTATTGGGATTCACAGTCCAATGAGTTCCGGCATTCGACTCCGAGGGCAATTAGTATAAAACTTGAGGCAGGAGATGAGCCAAACTCTCTTTTATTGGAAACAATGGTAACAATTCCGGTTTACAGAGTAAAAACCAGTTAAAATTCAATAATGATTAGAAACATATTAAGCAATAACCGAGGGGTGGCACTCCTTGTTACTATTGCAGTAATAACATTATTAATTACAATAGCATTGGAGTTGAACAGGAAGAGCAGATCTGTAATTGCATCCACTGCAGCAATCAGGGATCAATATATATTGTCGTATATGACATCTTCAGGAATAAATGCAGCAATTGCTTTGCTCATTAAAGATAAACTCGAATCAGAAACAGACTCCATACAGGAAGACTGGGCCAATCCTGAAAAAATTGTTTTTTTATTGGAAGATATTCCATTTGAGGATGGCGAGTTAAAATTAAAAATCAGTGATGAGCTCGGTAAGATTCAGATTAATGCACTTGTAGCATATCCTGATAGGAGTGATTTTAATGAATTTCAAAAGAATCTCTGGGATCGTTTTTTGCAGCTTATAATTTTTGAACGCGAATTACCTGAAAAAATTGATCCTTCCTGCATAATAAATTCCGTTAAAGACTGGCTGGATTTTGATGATTCAATTACAGGCTTAAGTGGGGCGGAAGCAGAATATTACCAGGATATTGGAACTCCGTATTCCTGCAGGAATGCTCCATTATCTGATTTAAACCAGCTTGCAATGATAAAAGGCGTTACCCCGGATATTTTTTATAACTATAATGGAATGCCCGGTATTTCAGAACATATGACTGTCTATGGTATGACAAATTTTGGCAGTACATATGCAGGGAAAATTAATATCAACACGGCAGAGGCTCATGTTATTGCGGCTTTATTGCCTGATGATAGCCAGCATCTATCTTCGGCTATCTGTGAATATCGTGAGGAAAGGTCGGATCTAGAATTTCTCCATGATTTATCAGGCGATACATGGTATAATAATGTTTCCGGTTGTGAAAATATTGAGATTGATTCAAATCTAATTACGAATTCAAGTGATTTTTTCCGAATTTTGTCTGTTGCGAAACTGCGAAAAATGGAAATGATTACCACAGTAATAATTCAGCGCGTACAAGATAATGAATCCGACAAGTGGAAATGCAAAATATTAAGTTGGTGGACGGAGTAAATCTGAAAGCCTATCAAATATTATGAAAAAGCTTCAAAATATATTATTAAATACCATGAGCAAGAAGGTCCTTGGGCTCGATATTCGATATGATTCTGTATCCGCAGTGTTAATAAAGAATAATATTAAGGAAAACATTATAGAAGCTCATGAATATGTTCCGATATCAGATCAAAAAGATATTGAGAGTATAATATCGTATTCTCTTGATATTATTACAAAAAAAATGGATATAACTGGTTCTGTATGCATTGCTTCATTCCCTTCCGACCAAATTTCGTACAGAAATATTCAGGTGCCTTTCAAAAATCGTAAAAAGATAAAACAGATCCTGCCTTTTGAACTTGAAACCATCCTGCCTTTTCAGGTGGAAAATCTTGTAATTGATTTTAATACATTAACATCTGATGATAACACAAATTTAATCGTAGCTGCTGTTGAAAAAGCCGGAATTCAATTATACCTTAATAAACTAAAATCCTTTAATGTTAATCCAAAAATAATAACTGTCGGAGGCTCGGCAGCAGCACTGTGTCTGACCGAGCTTGCAGATACCCCTGATAATTTTCTTTTTGTGGATACAGGTAATGAAAAATGCGCTGTATTTATAGTAAAAGCAGGGCAGGTATATTATATTCGTTCCTTTAAATTGCGTTCAATTAATACCACAAAATTAGAATCACTTTGTTTAAATATAAAGCAGGCAATTTTTACTTTTCAAGAAATTTTCCACCTTGATTTTCAATCAGATGTAATTATTACAACAGGAAACGGCATTGGTGAGACTGGATTTGAACAGGAAATGGAAAGTATTTTGGGAATTTCAGTAAAGAGGGCGAATCTTGTTGTTGATACATCAGTTCAAATAAAAAATCATCCTGGAAATTACTGGAAGCCTGAAAGAATGGACAACGCTTTTGCGCTCTCGCTGGTTGAGATAAAAGGGCTTAATAGTTTAAATTTTAATAAAAATGCTTTTTGCTTAAAAAAATATTGGGAAGAAAACAAAAATGCCCTGGTTATAACAGGATTTCTTACAGGACTGGTTCTGGCAATATCATTTTCCACTGTAATTATTGATACTTATTTAATGGGGAAAAAGCTGTCAAGCGTAGAACATAAAATAACTGATTTATTCAAAACAACTTTTCCTGATGTTAAAAATATAGTAGATCCACTACATCAGATGAAGGTTAAAATACAAAATGCCCAAAAAAGCACTTTATTTCCGGGAAAAACTCATAGAGATATCCGCACAATTGATATCCTTTATGAAATCAGCAGGCTCATTCCGGAGGAAATTGATCTTGAGATTACAAAATTTGTGTTTGGATTTGAAGACTTAATGCTAACAGGGAATACAGATACATTTAATTCTGTAAACAAAATTAAGAGCAAGCTTGAACAAGCGGATTTTTTTAAAAAAGTCATAATAAGCTCGGCCAATATTGATAAAGATGAAAACAGGGTGCGCTTTAAGCTGCAAATTAAATTATAGTGGTACTTAATAATATGAAGCTGAACAGACGTGAAAAATATTCAGTATATGCGGCAGCAGTTATTATCTGCATGTTTGTTTTAATTAAATTTATAGTATTGCCTGTTATTGATAAAAGGGAACGTGATACAAGGGCTATTCAGGTTAAAACAAAAATTCTTGAAGAGATGACTGCTCTTAAATCCAAATACAATGCTATAAATAACAGAGCGGATTTATCAAAGTTGCGCTTTGCAAAAAGAGAAAAGAACTTTACACTTTTTTCTTTGATAGACAGTCTTGCCGGAAAAGCAGCAATAAAAGATCATATTGTTTATATGAAGCCTTCAACTTCGCTTGCTAAAAACAGTAATTACAAGATATCATCGGTAGAAATTAAGGTTCAGAATATAACTCTAAATGAGCTTGTTTCGTATCTTTATATGGTAGAGACAACAGACAATAACGTCTTTATTAATAGGCTTTCAATTTCAAAGGCTGGTGGGCAGGAAGATCTCATCAATGCTGTCCTAAAGGTAGAAACAATAGAAACATAGTTAGGAACGTGGACGAAATAACTTCCCCAACTATGCATCACACCTTCAGGCCGCCTTTATTTGATCTCAAATCCCAAAACTATTGAAATAGGTAAGCTATTCCATCAACTTTTGTGATCTGAGATCAAACAAATTCGACCCAAATCTGTGCGCCTACTTGGGGAAGTTAATTCGTCCACGTCACAGTTTACGGTTGTTCAAAACATAAAACAGTTAACTGTGAACCGTAAACCGTGAACCATTACTATGTGTGTAATTATGAAACGACATTTTTTGGTATTAAATATTTTTTTAATAGTTGTTGCCGGTTATTTCTGCATAAAAATTTTTTACAAGATAATGGCAGAGGATATAAATAATATTGACCTGCAAGGCAATGCAAGAATAGAGAAGATATCATACAAGGAAGATGCAAATAATAAGAGCTTGTCTTATTACAGCCCGATTATTGAACGTGATCTTTTAAAAACAAATAAAAAATCAAACAAAATCTTGAAAAACAAGATTAATTTAGAGGCACTGAAGCATACTGATTTAAAATTAAGGCTATGGGGTACAGTTACCGCGAATGATAAACAAACGGCATACGCTGTTATTGAAGAGCAAAAAGAAAAAAAACAAAGTTTGTACAGAGTCGGCGATAAAATTCAGGATGCAACAGTAAAAATGATTTTCAGAGAAAAGGTTGTTCTAAGTGTAAATGGAAAAGATGAGATCCTTGAAATTGAGGAGTTGTCAAAAAATAAAAAAATAAAAAAGTCTGCTTTGAAATCGAATGTAGTACATGGGCATGATACAAAATTTAACCGTTTACAAACGAGAAACGTCTTTACGGGAAACGTTTTTAAAGAAGTCAGCAATCTTATGAGTCAGGCGAACATTAAACCCTATTTTGAAAAAGGAAAGATAGGCGGCCTTATTTTAACAAGAATTAAGCCTGATTCATCTTTGCATAAAATGGGTTTGGAAAACGGTGATATTATAACAGGAGTAGCCGGCGAAAATATAGAATCGGTTGACGATATCCAGGAGTTTTACAAAAGCTTAAAGGCATCCCCCGATGTTCTGCTTCAGATAAAACGTAAAGGAGAGCATAAAAATATAAGTATAAGTTCACCACGGAACGACATGGAGTTTCACTGAAAATTGAAAACAATGAGTATTCAGTGTATTTCCCCATTCCTTACAAATATAATATGGGAAAAACAAAGTATAATAGTTTTTAGCAAGAGACTTTTCTACTAATCTGCAACATATAAGAATAACACCTAAAATGATTGGCAAATAAAATGAAATCATTCAGAAATCGTTTAAAATGCATTTTATGTTTATTTATTGTTATCGGTTTTGCGCTTATCTCCATTTCATCAGCGACTGAAAATTCAGCAAATGGAATTGGGAGTGAAATAAAATATACTGATAAAGTAATAAATATCAGACAGGAAAGGTCAACTATGTCAGCTATTGTCAAAAAGCTGCAGCCAGGAGATAAAGTCAAAGTCAGTTTTTTAAGAAAAAATTGGTATGCTGTCTTTAGTTTAGATAAACAACCAGCCAATGAGGATGATGCAATTGGATATATTTTCGCTCCATTGCTTCATTCTTTTACAGAATTGTCCGCAAAAACAGGAAAGTCAAAAAAATTATTTAAGGAGAAAAATGAATCAGAACAATTAGTCTCCATAGATTTCAACAACGTTGATATAGGCGTATTTATTAAATTCATAAGCGAGCTCACCGGCAAAAATTTCGTTATAGATAAAAGAGTTAACGGGGCAGTAAATATAATTTCTCCTTCTAAAATTTCTGTTGAGGAAGCTTACAAGGTTTTTGAATCTGTTCTGGAAGTCCATGGTTATTCTACGGTAAAATCAGGCAAAGTAATTAAAATAGTTCCATCCCCTGATGCGCGTTCAAAGAATATTGAAACCATGGTTAAAAAGGAGGCAAGGTCACTGGAAGATAAAGTCGTTACGCAACTAGTACACTTAAGATATGCTGATCCAGGTGAAATTAAAAAGCTTTTTGCCCCTTTAATTTCCAAAAGCAGCTTAATTTTGGCCTATTCCCCTACAAACATGCTTGTAATTACTGATACTTATTCAAACATAACAAGACTGCTGAAAATTGTTGATGTCATTGATGTTACAGGGACCGGCCTGGAACTTTCTGTTATTCCGCTTGAATTTGCAGGTGCCGAAAAGCTGGTAAAACTATTGAGCACTGTATTCCAAACGCGACTTAAATCCAAAAGAGGAGATTTGGGAAAATCTGTTAAGTTCGTAGCAGATGAACGGACAAATAGAATTGTATTGCTTGCCAGCGAAGATGAAACTGTAAAAATTAAAAAGCTGATAGATCTTCTTGATAAAGAAACTCCGCGGAGTGAAAGCAAAATTCGTGTTTATTATCTTGAGAATGCTTCAGCAGAAGACTTGGCAGAAGTACTTCAGTCATTATCTGCTAAAGAGAAAACCACTTCAAAAGGTATTAAGAGGCCTGTTGTTTCTGAGCAGGTAATGATTACAGCGGATAAGGCTACAAACAGTCTTATCATAATGGCAGATAAGGATGATTACAATATTCTTGAAAAAACAATAAAAAAACTAGATATTCCAAGATCAATGGTTTATATTGAATCTTTGATTATGGAAGTTAACGTTACCAAGGATTTTGATATAGGGGCTGAATGGGTAGCAATGGGAGAAACGGATATAGGCAGCAAAAAAAGCGCATTTGGGGGCGGATTCGGAGGCAAAAACAATTATGGCGATATACACGGAATGACTCCAGCGGATGTAAGGGTAGGCACTTTCCCTGCCGGTTTTTCACTCGGTATATTTAGTGAACTCCTTGATATAGGTGGAATAAAATTTCCAGGAATATCAGCACTTATTCAAGCATACAAAAAGGACAAAGATGTTCATATACTTTCTACACCCCAAATTTTAACTACTGATAATGAGGAGGCTGTAATAACTGTCGGTAAAAATATTCCTTATCTAACAAAATCAGGGACCACCACAACAACTGAAACATATAATTCTTATGAATACAAGGATGTCGGAATAACTTTGAAGATTACACCTCAAATCAGCAAAGACCGTATGGTAAGTCTTAAAATTTTTCAGGAAATAACCAAATTAGACGAACTGTCAAAAACAGGTGCAACAAATCCATCCACATTAAAGCGAACCATAGAAACTACTGTAATCGTAAAAGATAAAAATACGGTTGTAATAGGCGGGCTCATTGATGACAGCTTTTCGAACACAGAATACATGATACCCTGTTTGGGAGACATACCCCTTGTTGGGTGGCTTTTTCGTTCCCTGTCAGAAACGCGGGAAAAAACCAACCTTTTTATTTTCTTGACACCTCATGTTATAGAAGATCCTTATGAAATAAAGAAAATATTTAAAGAAAAAAAAGAGCAGATTGACAAGATGGAAGCGTCAGAGATCAAAATGTATAAAAAAGGTGCCGGTGAATGAGTAAATCTCTTTTGCAGATACTTAAAGACAAATCTTTAGTTTCAGAAGAAGAGATTAAAGATGTTCAGAAGACAATAAAAGAAAAAGGAGGTAACACTGGAGAACTACTTGTAAGTAAAAATATTATTACTGAGACCCAACTCCTTGAAACATTAAGCGTTTTGTATGGTTTTCCATTTTGGCATGAACTTTCTGTTGACCATATCAGTAATGATTTTACCAAAAAGGTATCAATTCAATTCCTTAAAAAATATGTCATGGTTCCTTTGACGAACAACGGGAAGGTTGTTGATGGCCCATGTAGCATAATAGCAATAAATGACCCTGTTAGCTTGCAGGCAATAGATGATCTGGTAAGGATTCTTGGCCTTGATGATTATAAAGTTGTTCTTTCAACAAAGGATTCCATTACTTCCGCCATAAACATAAGCTATGATATCAGCAGAGATTCCGCTCAGCAGCTTGTCCGGGACATGAAAGAAAACGGCAGTATTACGATAAGCGGGCTTGAAGATACTGCAGATCTTTTGGATGACACCAGTGACGCGCCGATTATCAAGCTGGTTAATCATATTATTTCTCAATCCATTAAAGCCCGTGCGAGCGATATTCATATAGAGCCATACCAGAACAGTTTTAAAGTCCGATACCGTGTGGACGGCATACTTTATGACCTTCTTTCTCCTCCCATAGGGATTCAGCCTGCTCTGATTTCCAGGATAAAGGTCATGGCAAAGATGAACATTGCTGAAAAACGCCTTCCCCAAGACGGACGTTTTGAAGTCAAAATCGGTGGACAGAGCATTGATGTTAGGGTTTCAACAATTCCGTCTTCGTTTGGTGAACGTTTAGTCCTAAGGCTTCTTAATAAATCCGGTTCACTGCTTAAATTCACTGAAATCGGCCTTTCTCCTGAACGGCTTGTTTTACTGAAAAATCTTGTTAGATCTCCGAATGGTATTATTCTTGTTACAGGGCCTACCGGTAGTGGTAAAACAACAACTCTATATGCAATTTTATCATCTATAAATACATCCGCTATTAATATCATAACCATAGAAGATCCAATAGAATATCAGATTAAAGGCATCAGCCAGATGCAGGTCAATCCAAAGATAAACCTTACTTTTGCACGGGGACTCAGGTCAATTGTAAGGCAGGATCCTGATGTCATACTTATAGGAGAAATACGAGACAGGGAAACAGCAGAAATAGCTGTTCATTCAGCCTTAACCGGCCACCTTGTTTTTTCCACCCTTCACACAAAAGATTCTGCAAGTGCTATTACCCGTCTTGTTGATATTGGTATCGAACCTTTTTTAATTTCATCATCGGTTATGGCTGTCGCAGCACAGAGGTTAATCCGTGTCCTTTGCAGTTATTGCAAGGAAGCAAGTGAGCCGGATTATATCGCGCTTGAAGGACTTGGAGTCATTTCTGATAAATTCAAAGATGGTAAGATATACAAAGCAAAAGGTTGTGAAAAATGTTTTAATACCGGTTACAAAGGTAGAATGGCTATTTTCGAGATTATGGCATTGAACAGTCAGTTAAAGAGTTTGATACTTAAAACCTATGATTCAAACAGGATAAAAAATGAAGCTTTGAAGCAAAATATGATCACTTTACGCCAGGATGGGATTCAAAAGCTTTTGAATGGGATTACGACAATTGAGGAGGTGCTCAGGATTACATAGTGATAGATAATTTTTTACCGAGTCCTAATTTTGGGGGTTGGCCCAAGGGGGGTTTGATGGGTTTTCTGCGCCACGGTTCGGCGCAAGTTATTTTCAAACAAGGAGAAACAGATATGGGTGATAAGGGAAAAAAAGATAAAGGCAAAAGGGAACAACAGAAAAAGGCCGTGCTTAATCCAAAGGAAAAACGAAAATTGAAAAAAGAAAAGAAGAAATAAATGTCCGGTGCTATCAAACCAAAAACCGCATGAATTGTCTTCGGGATTATTTGTGCCCTCTTTGCCCTGACTACTATCGGTTCACAGTTTGCTGCAAGAAGAGCAATCAATGAGATGATCAAATGGGGAGAGAAAATGGAAAAGTTTGAGGAGAAATCCTTTTAGACCAACAATAAGGAACGGGGACGAAATAACTTCCCCGACTATGCATCACAGATTCAGGCCACCTTTGCCCGATCTCACATCACAAAAGTATCAAAATAGGTAATCTATTCCATCAACTTTTGTGATCTGAGATCAAACAAATTTGACCCAAATCTATGCGCCTACTTGAGGAAGTTATTTCGTCCCCGTTCCTAACAATATACAAAAAGGCAGGAAAAGCAATGGGATCCATCCAGAATACAATACTATCTCGCAAGAAAATAGGCATACGTCTGCTTTACACCGTTTTTTTTCTCATCGTTTTTGAGATCCTCAAGATCATTGTACAGGTAACCGTTCTATTTCAGTATGTTTACCTTTTTATCACAAAAACCTACAGCAAGCCGGTAAGGAAATTTTCCAACAAGGTTTCCTTCTATGCTTACAGGGTAATGCGATACATCACCCTAAATGAAAACACGCTGCCTTTTCCTTTTGCTGATTTTCCGGAAGAAAATGATGCGCCGGTATCAGCGGTCCGTTTCGAATAGATTAGGAACGTGGACGACAACTATGCATCACAGCTTCAGGCCGCCTTTGTTCGATCTCAAATCCCAAAAATATTGAAATAGGTAAGCTATTCCATCAACTTTTGTGATCTGAGATCAAACAAATTCGACCCAAAT
>JABZFQ010000358.1 GCA_014237365.1 Desulfobacteraceae bacterium
GTTTTGCACATTCCACCAATATCTCGCATATATCACAGAGCGGGGAACCATCCCCGAAAATCAATAACTTTGTTCTATTTTGGTTACACTCAAATAACTTCCCCAACTATGCATCACAGATTCAGGCCGCCTTCGTCCGATCTCAAATCTCAAAAATATTGAAATAGGTAAGCTATTACATCAACTTTTGTGATTTGAGATCAAACAAATTTGATCCAAATCTATGCGCCTACTTGGGGAAGTTAATTCATCCACGTTCCTAACATGTATTGCAGCTTGACAAAACCCATACCTGCTTATAGAACCTGTGCATGAATTTTAGAGATAAATCGGTCATAGTGCTTGCGACCGGTTTTTTTGCCGGCAACATTCCTTTTGCACCTGGCACTTTTGGATCCATCGTGGGGCTTCCACTTTGTTTTATTTTATCTAAAACCAAATTGTCGGTTGCTATTCTGTTTATTTTAATATTTATTTTTTTTGCCATATGGATATCTAACAGGGCTGAAAAAATATTAAAGCAAAACGATCCAGGATGTATTGTAATTGATGAGATAGCAGGTATTATGGTAGCACTTCTTGGCCTGCCATTTAATACAATTTCGGTTGCTGCCGGTTTTGTATCATTCAGATTTTTTGATATCTTAAAACCTTTTCCTATTCGGTATATGGAAAGGAGACTTGCAGGAGGCGCAGGCGTTGTAATGGATGATTTGATGGCAGGTGTTTACAGTAATATTGTACTGAGACTTATATATATATATCTCGAAAGGTCATAAATTAATTTGAAACAGAAAAATTTATCAAAAAAAAAGATCGCTCCCCCCAAAAGTCGTCTTAGAGAAAATATAGAAGCAATAATTATGGCGATTATACTCGCCTTATTCATACGGGCTTTTATAGTTCAGGCCTTTAAAATTCCTTCCGGCTCAATGAAAAACACTCTTCAGATTGGAGATCATATCCTGGTAAATAAATTTATTTACGGAGTCAAACTTCCGTTTACCGGTATCACGATCATTCCATACAAAACAGCTCAAAGAGGAGACATTGTTGTTTTTAAATTCCCGCAGGAACCCAAAAAGGATTTTATTAAGAGAACGATAGGTATCTCGGGAGATGTTATTGAAATCCGGAACAAGAAAGTCTATGTAAACAAAAAGCGTCTTGAACAAGACTATGCGATTTATACGGATTTTCACATAATTTCCAAAGCCATGCAACCAAGAGATAATTTCGGACCGGTCACAGTACCTGAAAATTCGATTTTTGTAATGGGAGATAACCGTGATCACAGCTATGACAGCAGGTTTTGGGGTTTTGTGGATCTAAAAAATGTTAAGGGAAAGGCTTTTATAATATATTGGTCGTGGGATAATGACAATTTTGGGGTCAGGTGGGGCAGAATTGGGAAAATGTTAAAATAAAACAGGTAAATCATGCGGTTTACAAAAAAAAATATTTTGGACATGGAATCCCTTTCTGTTGATGAAATCAACTTTATTCTGGATACAGCCGACAGAATGAAGGAAATTTCGATAAGGCCAATTAAAAAGGTTCCGGCTTTAAGGGGTAAAACAGTAATTTTATTCTTTTATGAGCCCAGCACAAGGACACGCATATCTTTTGATATTGCCGCAAAGAGGCTAAGTGCCGACAGCCTGTCAATATCTACGGCCTCAAGCAGCATTGTAAAAGGGGAAACTCTTGCGGACACAGCAAGAAATTTTGAGGCTATGAATCCTGATGTTATTGTTTTGCGGCATTCATCTGCAGGTACTGCCCACCTGCTTGCAGGTCTGGTTAAATCTTCTGTTATTAATGCAGGGGATGGCATGCATGCTCACCCGACCCAGGCGCTTCTTGATCTGATGACGGTCAGGGAGAAGAAGGGAAAAATTTCAGGGCTGCATATAGCAATAATTGGAGATATATCACACAGCAGGGTGGCAAGATCAAACATTACAGGCTTTACAAAAATGGGTGCAGAGGTTGTAATTGCCGGCCCTCCAACCATGATTCCAAAAGGCATTGAAACCCTTGGAGCATCAGTTAGTTATAATGTGGACGAGGCTATTCGCAATGCCGATGTTATAATGATGCTGAGGATACAAAAGGAACGGCAAGAAAGTTTTTTGTTCCCTACCGAGCGTGAATACTCAAAAGTGTATGGACTTACAAAAGAAAGGGTGGAAAACGCACGAAGCAATGTGCTGATAATGCACCCAGGGCCTGTTAACAGGGGAGTTGAAATGGCTTATGAAGTTGTGGATGGCCCGTATTCAATAATTTTTGATCAGGTAACAAATGGCGTTGCCGTCCGTATGGCCCTTTTATATCTGGTATCGGGAGGTGCACGAAATGCCGGTGCTGATTAAAGGCGGAAGAGTCATTGATCCCGGAAACATAGACGAAATTGTGGATATTCTCATTAAAGATGGGAAAATATCTGAAATAAAAGAGCAGGGGTCGGAGATCGGAGGTCAGAGGTCGGAGGTCAGGGGGCAGGGGGCGGAGATCAGAATTATTGATGCTTCCGGCAAAATAGTGACTCCAGGCCTTATTGATATGCACGTTCATCTGCGTGAGCCGGGGCATGAATATAAAGAAACAATAGAATCAGGATGTCTTTCCGCCGCATATGGCGGTTTTACAGCGATATGCCCAATGCCGAACACAAACCCTGTTAACGACAACGGACAGCTAACTGAATATATATTTAAAAAAGCAGTTATTGCAGACACGGTTAGAGTTTATCCGGTCGCTGCAATAAGTAAGGGCTTAAATGGAAAATCTCTGTGCGAATATGGAGAATTAAAAGAAGCGGGGGCAATAGCTCTTTCTGATGACGGCAATCCTGTGAGTAACAGTCAGCTTATGCGAAGGGCTATGGAATATGCAAAGGGATTCAGTATGCTCATTATCTCTCACTGCGAAGACCTTGACCTTGCTGCAAACGGAGTAGTTAACGAAGGCTCTGTTGCAACAAACATGGGGCTGGCTGGAATACCCAATGCTGCTGAAAGCATAATGGTTATGCGAGATATAGCCCTTTGCGAACTAACGGGAAGTCGCCTGCACATTGCCCATGTCAGCACAAAAGAATCGGTACAAGCGATAAGAAATGCAAAGAAAAGAGGAGTAAAGGTAACTGCTGAAACCGCGCCACATTATTTTACACTGACTGAAGATGCTGTAAAAGGGTATAATACTAATGCAAAAATGAATCCTCCCCTGCGCTCCAGTCAGGATAGAGAAGCAATCCTGGAAGGGCTGGCAGATGGAACAATTGACGTTATAGCAACTGATCACGCGCCTCATTCTTACATTGAAAAAGAGGTGGAATTCGATAAGGCGGCCAATGGTATTATCGGGCTTGAAACCTCTGTTTCTCTATCATTAAAGCTTGTTCGCGATGGTGTAATTTCATTAACGGGCATTGTTGAAAAGATGTCAACAAATCCGGCAAAAATTCTCGGGCTCGACATCGGTATAAAAACCGGTAGGCCTGCTGATATTACTATCTTTGATCCGGACCTTTCATATAAAATTGATTCCGGCAAATTCCAGTCGTTCAGCCGGAATACTCCTTTCAATGGCTGGGATATGAAGGGAAAAGCAGTTCTAACCATGGTTGGCGGCAAGGTCGTATTTGAAAAATAATTTTCTGGATAAAAGACTTCGATGGTTGATATTTTTCAGAGTTGTAATTGCAACATTCCTGTTATGCATTACAACCTTTATCCGGATTAAAGAAATAGAACCATCTCTGCAGGCATTGCTCGCACCGGTATATTTCATCATAGCATTAACCTATCTTTTTTCTTTTGCCTTCCTTTTCACTCCAAAAATCATCAAAAACATCAGGCTGAATATATACATACAAAGCCTTTCAGATATTTCACTAATAACCGCACTTGTGTATGTAACCGGCGGAATCGGGAGTATCTATTCTGTCTTTTATCCTTTGATTATCATCTATTCAGCGCTCTTTCTGGCAGGCAGAGGAGGGTTGATTGCGGCCTCAGCCAGCAGCATATTTTACGGGCTGCTGCTTGATCTGGAATACTACGGTTTTCTTCAACCGGCATCCCCATTAGGTTATGATTATAACTTTGATACGAATTATGTCTTTTCGAGGATTTTTATCCACATCATATCTTTCTATATTATTGCATTGCTGACAAGTTTTGCTGCCAGACAGGAAAAGAAAGCCAGGGACCTCCTGGTGGAAAAGGAAAGCGCTTTTGATCAGCTTGACCTGCTGCACAAAAGCATAATCGAGTCTGTAGACACGGGGATATTAACAGTCGATCTTAATAGAAATATAAAATCCTTTAACAAAGGAGCTGAAGAAATTAGCGGTTTTTTACGTTCCGAAATTATAGATAAAAAAATTGATTATGTTTTACCTGTTTTTTTAAACATACTGAATAAAGAGAACCAATGGAAACAGGGGAGCAGATTTGAAGCTGCAGATTCGGGAAAAATACTGGGTTGTTCTGTTTCCCCCCTTGTCGATGGCAATAGAAAAAAAATAGGCGATATTCTGATCTTTCAGGATTTGACGACTATTAAAGAAATGGAAAGTCATATCGAAAAAAATAAAAGACTTGCATTTGTTGGTGAAATGGCTGCAAGCCTTGCCCATGAAATAAGAAATCCTCTTGCATCAATCAGCGGGCCGATTCAGATGTTAAGCAAAAATTTAGAGATGGACGAAACAGATAGAAGGCTCATGCAGATCATTCTGAGGGGAAAGGACCGGCTTGAAGGCTTTGTTAAAGATTTCCTTCTTCTGGCGCGGCCAAAACAGTCTGAGCGAAAAGATATTGACGTTAAAGCTATTATAGATGATGTTCTTGAATCTCTTCGCTTTAGTTCTGAATGGCGTGAAGATATCGAAGTAATCAAGAACTTGTGCAATCAGACCAGTATATATGGAAACAAGGCAGAAATAAGACAAGTGATCTGGAACATAATTTCAAATGCCGTCCAGGCAATGCCCGATGGAGGCAGATTGAAAATAGAAACCAGCGAGGTTTTTAATGATACAAAAGAATATATTGAGATATGGATAAGCGATAACGGCTGTGGAATCGAAGAAAAAGATCAGGACAGGGTATTTGAACCTTTTTACACAACAAAGGAAAACGGCACAGGTCTTGGCATGGCAATTGTATACAGGATTGTGGAGAGTCACATGGGGAAAATCAAAATCAAAAGCAAATCAGGAAAAGGAACGGATTGTATAGTTTTGCTGCCGCAAAAGGAGGTCTCAGATGGCGAGGATTCTCGTTGTTGATGATGATCTGGGTATGAGAGAATTCCTTGAGATACTGCTCACAAGGGAGGGGTATGAGGTTACATCTGCTTCCGGAGGTAAAGAAGCAATATGTCTGTGTAAAAAACATAAATTTGACCTGGCCATTACTGATCTAAAGATGCCCAAAATTGATGGAATTGATGTTTTGAAAACTATCAAGGAGATTTCACCGAAAACTATGGTCATATTAATCACAGCTTACGCTTCCGGTGAGACAGCGGTTGCCGCAATGAAGGAAGGGGCATACGACTATCTTGAGAAGAATTTTGACGTTGAGGATCTCAAGATTGTGATAAAGGATGCGCTCAGCAAGAAGGGCGTTAAAGAGGAAGATGTTATTTTCATAAAGGATGTGGAGAATGCTTTTTCCTTTGGAAATATGATAGGAAAAAGCAAGGGGATGTTAAAGGTCTATTCACTTGTTAAAAAAGTGGCGGAGACTACCGCCAATGTTCTAATTACCGGTAAGAGCGGCACAGGCAAGGAGCTGGTCGCCATGGCCATCCATGAAAACAGTTCCAGAAAAGATAAACACTTTGTTGCTATAAACTGTGGTGGCATACCGGAAAATCTTCTGGAAAGTGAATTGTTTGGTTATATGAAGGGAGCATTCAGCGGAGCCCATGTGGATAAACCAGGCCTTTTTGAGATCGCGCACAGTGGAACGATTTTTCTTGACGAGATCGGTGAGTTGCCCCAATTCCTTCAGGTCAAACTCCTCCGGGTGGTTCAGGAAAAAACCTTCAGAAGAATAGGTGGTACAAAGAATATCAAGGTAGATGTAAGGATCATATCTGCTACAAATCAGGATCTGGAGCAGAAAGTTAAAAATGGCAGTTTCAGAGAAGATATTTATTACAGGCTCAACGTAATTCCTGTAAAGATTCCGTCTTTAAAGGAAAGAAATGAAGATATTCCCCTGCTGGCAAGATATTTTATAGAAAAGTATTCGAAAGAATTTGGAAAGGAAATCACTAAGATGTCTCCTTATGCCCTCCGGCTTCTTATGGAATACCCTTTTCCCGGAAATGTAAGGGAGCTGGAAAATATCATCGAAAGAAGTGTTGCCCTGGAAACCACGAATATAATTTTACCGGAAAACCTCATTATGTCTGGAGCCGGTGAGATAGATCAGGATACTGTTTTAAATGCCGGCATTCCTGCTGAAGGTATAAACTTGAATGAGGAGTTAGTAAGGGTCGAGGGACTTTTGATAAAAAAAGCCCTTCAAAAGGCAAATGGTTCAAAAACAAAGGCCGCTAAACTTCTTAATATAAGTTTTGATTCATTGCGCTACAGGCTCGAAAAACTTGATATTGAAATAATATAATGGCCGCAAAAAGCACTTGCCAGACACCCGATTTTTGACCGAGCCCTTACGCTTGAAAGAGATATTTTAATAAAAGTTTCCCAAATGAATTATTATACTATAATTTTAATGGGTTAAGCTTAAGATTGAAAATTGACTATTGAAAACTGAAAATTGGTGGTACGCCTTCGGCGTGCTAATTGATAAGCCAAAGATACTTAGAGTTTGCCCTCTTATGTATTGATGTTTTAAGGAATACATAAAATGGCAGCATTCCATGAACCATGAACCTTGAACCTCGAATCTGGTACGCCTTCTGCGTGTTAATTTATACAATTACAAGATGTTAAGGAACATGGACGAAATAACTTCCCCAAGTAGGCGTACAAATTTGGGTCGAATTTGTTTGATCTCAGATCACAAAAGTTGATGGAATAGCGAGCTATTTCAATATGTTTGGGATTTGAGATCAAATAAAGGTGGCTTGAAGCTGTGATGCATAGTTGTGGAAGTTATTTCGTCCACGTTCCTTATTGATTTTCGGGGATGGTTCCCCGCTCTGTGATATATGTGAGATATTGGTGGAATGTGCAAAACGATTCGAACCTCCGGAAAATCCGGCCCAATGTATTCGGCAATATCCCGAAAATCCGGCCCAATGTATTCGGCAATATCCCGTAGGGGCAGGCCCCTGTG
>JABZFQ010000121.1 GCA_014237365.1 Desulfobacteraceae bacterium
CAGAATTTTCACATGACCAATTAAACCAGATAGAGGCCACCGATCAGTAATTTCAACTAAAACTCAGGGTGGTCAAATTTGGGTTAGCACAGGTGGTCAATTTTCGGTTGTCATTTCTACAGACTCAATCGTGAATGCCAAAAAATTACCTTGCGGCGCTCGTTTTTTTCGTTGTGCCCTTCAAGTGAATCCATTTGATTATATCGTGCGGCATAGCAAAGAGCCGGTGTTCAACAACGAATCGGATTATAATGCGGCGATAGTGGAAGCATGCCGGAGGATCGGTATCGAAGTGATGGGTATTACCGATCATTATCGCGTGCGGTCTTCACAATCGCTCATCCATGCGGCACAAAATGCTGGAATAATTGTATTTCCAGGATTTGAGGCGGTTAGCAAAGATGGTGTACATCTGCTCTGCTTGTTTGATCCAGCCAAGGAAGCGCGTTCCTTGGAACGAATCCTGGGCGATTGCGGCATTCATGAGGATAAAACGGCATCCCCGACAGGTAAATACGATGTTATCGAGTTCTTGAAGGAATCCCATAGTAGTTGGGGGAGTAGATGAAGACGACACGATTCCAGCGACAGTTGCGGGCTTGCTTCTGTTTTGCGCTAATCCGAATCGTTTCTTGCCTCAAGCCGGAATAGATGCCGTTGCTTATCCTGGAAAGGAAAAGGATTATGCTGCTAAAGAACGGCTGTCTATTCGCGGTCCTATGACGGCTCTGTTTGGGAGCGAGGGACTTGTTGAAAATGGACTTGTGGAACAAACGGTGGAATTCATAAGGAGAAACACCGAAGTGTCGGCCGGTCTTGCTGATGGTGCGAGGCGCGAGGAACGATGGTTGTATCCGGAAGAAGCGATTAGGGAAGCCATTGTCAACGCCCTTGTTCATCGGGACTACCTCTTGTCGGGAACGACTGTGGAATTGTCCATATATAAAGATCGATTAGAGGTGGTTTCTCCTGGACGTCTTCCTAACGGCATCACTCCACAGCGTATGATAACGGGCTGCCGCTTAGCCCGGAACCAATTGCTCAAAGATGTCATGAGAGACTATGGTTATCTTGAGCACATGGGCATGGGGGTGCCTCGAAAAATCGTTAAAGAAATGCAAAAACACAACGGCACTTCACCCAATTTGGTCGAGGATGAGGAGCGTTTTTTGGTAAGCTTGTGGAATAACAAGGATAATGGATAACACGACTCAATGATCCAGGAGATGGAACAGAGCCCTGCTACTATGACAAAGATCATAATCAGGTTAACGGTAAGGAACGTGGACGAATTAACTTCCCCAAGTAGGCGCACAGATTTGGGTCGAATTTGTTTTATCTCAGATCACAAAAGTTGATGGAATAGCTTACCTATTTCAAGGTTTTTGTGATTTGAGATCGGACAAAGGCGGCCTGAAGCTGTGATGTATAGTTGGGGAAGTTATTTCGTCTACGTTCCTAATCCTGTTGTTTATCGACCAGTTCCCTAAAGGTTTCAATCTGCCAGCTCCACCTGCATTCCATCAGACACTCTTGATAAAGGCGTTTTTATTACAAGTTCGCCATCCGATAAACCCTTGTTTATAAATACTGAGTCCTTGAAACGACGAAGAACACTTACCTTTCTTATTCTTAAACGGTTATCTATAAATAAGTATATAGTATCATCGTTGTAAACTACATGACGAGGCAGCAAATAAATATTATTAATTTCTATTCCCTTGATATGCACTGTTACAAACATGCCAGGTTTTAAATTAATACCGGTCTTTGAATTATAGTTCGCTTCAACTACAACTGGTAGCGTCCTTGTCTTTTCATCAATCTGAGCCTTAACCCTTGCAACACGTCCATTCCAGGTATTTACACTATTATTTCTGCTAAAAATTATTTCTGCTTCAGACATGGAATCTTCAACAAAATCAGTTGGCAGCCAACGAAGATCTTTAAAAGGTATATTAACTTCGATATCAAGGGCTCCTTTGCTGTAAATTTTGCCCATATTTTGCCCTGCATTTACATACAGGCCTTTTTCGACCTCCTTATCAACGACCCAGCCTTCAAATGGCGCTATTATTCTTGTTTTCTCGAGATCAAGTTCTGCCAGACGGAATAAAACCTTTGCCATATCGCATTGGGCTTTAAGCCTGTCTTTTGACGGCCCTGTTAAAGCAAGCTGATTTTGAAGCTCTTGCATACGTTTTAGGCTCGCAAGATATTTTTGTTCCACATTATCAAGTGTGGTTTGGGCTACCACATTTTTTTCAACAAGTTTTTTTTGACGTAAATATTCGGCTTTTGCCAGAATTACATCCAAGCCGACAATTTTAATGCTTGCCTCAAGGTTTAAAACTTCTTGCTTTAAGTGTTTAAGCTCTGCTTTTGCCTGTTTAATTTCAACGTTGTGTTTATCCACTTCAAGCTGGTAGGATCTGGGATCAATTTTTATCAAAGACGTCCCTTTTTTGATAAAGCCGCCTTCTTTAAACGTCGGATCCAGGCTTACAATCCGGCCTTTGACCTCTGCTATCAGTTTCAGAAGTTCGCGAGGTTTAACAGTACCATAACTTTCAATAATCATATTTAAAGTTTCAGCCTTTGCAGGAAAAGCCTCGACAAGAAGTGCGGTTTCTGTTCTAATTTTACGTTCAGGCTCCGGCCGCATTTTAATCAGCAGAACAGCAATTACAATAGCTACCGTAAGAACAACGATAATTCGTATTGCCTTAAACTTAAAATTCTTTTCTCTTTTCTCTTTTTTCTTTTCCATTCTCTATAGAACTCCCTTTAAGGAGGGTGCAATACAAAAAAGTGATATCAAGTAATCGTTGAACCCATCTAAGGAACGTGGACGAATTAACTTCCACATAATACAAGGCTGTATTCTCAAACCTGCATTGTTTTGTAGGGACCACCGAATTTCTTGTAGCAATAGAAGCAAAGCAGGCACTCAAATTTTATAATACAGTACCTATTCCCTCATTTGCCTTAAGCAAAATCCTGCGGTACTTTCACAAATATTGCATGATTGGCGGTATGCCTGAAGTTATAAAAAAATATATGGAAAAAGAAGACATAGTTTCCCTAACCCAGGTTTACCAGGGATTACTGACTTCCTATCTTGATGATGTGAGCAAATATGCAAGAAATGCCACAATGATTGAGGTCATAAGGCATTCGATTGAGTCAGCACCTTTTGAAGCAGGAAAAAGAATAAAATTCCAGGGCTTTGGACACTCAAATTACAGATCCAGGGAGATGGGAGAAGCATTAAGAACTCTTGAGCGGGCAATGCTAATCTATCTTCTCTATCCGTCAACTTCTACCGAACCGCCCATAATTCCTGATCTGAAAAAATTTCCCAGGCTCCAATTCCTTGATACAGGCTTAATTAACTACTTCGTCGGTCTTCAAGAGTATTTTTACAAGACTCAGAATCTCCACTCGTTTTATCAGGGTATTCTTGCGGAACATATTGTCGGGCAAGAATTACTGGCAATTAATATGAACAATCCAAGAAAATTATCTTTCTGGGTCAGAGAAAAAAAACAGTCAAATGCAGAAGTAGACTTTGTTGTCCCCTTTCAGCAATACGTTATTCCTGTTGAGGTAAAATCAGGAAAGACAGGGACATTACGCTCACTTCATCAGTTTGTGAACAGGTCAAACCACCCATATGCCGTAAGACTTTACGCCGGACCACTGACGAAAACAAGCACAAAAACTCCTGAGGGGAAAGCATATACACTTTTGAGCCTTCCCTATTTTCTCGTTGGGAAAATACATGATTACATGGAATGGTTGATAGAAGAATAGAAAAGTGAGAAACCGACAAGTTTTTCTCAAGTCGTTATTCAAGGAAATGCTTCAAACTGATTTCAAATCATCGGTCTTTTTAAATATAACCCATTACATAAGGAATGCTACCACGTTCCTTATCAATTAGCACGCCGAAGGCGTACCATCAATATTCACTTTTCAATCTAACACATTAAAATTATAGTATAATAATTCATTTGGGAAATTTTTATCAATAAGACATGTGTTATCGGACAATACATTTTTCTACCCATATTTGCGCCATGGACTTCAATTCCATTAGCTCATCATATTTATAAATATTAGAATTATCCTTGAAAAATTCAGGATGCAGAACATTTGTTTTACTAAATTGTTGCAGCGCATAAAGCTTTGAACCTTCAAGCCAATAACTTATATTATCAAAAATACTTTTATTAACCAAAGACTTAATGCAGGTAGTCCGGAACTCATAATCTATATTTGATTCCTTTATGATACGTACACTTAAAAAAATGTCATCCGTGCTGCAATCGTCTTTTATTAATGAGGTGTAGTGTGAGGGATCTGTCTTTATATCCATTGCTATATAGTTTACAAGATCTTCGTCTATGAGTTTCTTTATTACTTCAGGCCTGCTTCCGTTTGTATCCAGCTTAATGGGATAATCCATAAGCCGGATTTTTTCACAAAACGATATAAGACCTTTCTGCAGTGTCGGTTCACCACCTGAAATAACAACTCCATCCAGAAATCCCTTGCGGCTTCCAAGAAAATCAAATATCAGGTCTTTGCTCAAATAACCATGGGATGGAGATCTTCCCTTTGCAAGTTCCGGGTTGTGGCAATAAGGACAGTCAAAGTTGCACCCTGAAAGAAAGATAACACAGCTTATCTTTCCCGGATAATCAATTAAAGAATTCTTATGTAATCCACCTATGATCATAAAAACCTAAGCCACCTTTTTTGAAAAATCAGGGCTGAATGTTTTTCTCATATTAAACTCCGCCCTCTTTCCATTATTCCATTGTTTGACCGGTCTTAAATAACCCACAACCCTGGAGTAGATTTCGGTCTCCTGATCACAGATTGAGCATCTCTCCTGTTTGCCGATCAGATAACCGTGAGATGGGCATACGCTGAAAGTTGGTGTAAGTGTAAAATAAGGCAGGCGGAAATTGGTTGCTACTTTCCGAATGAGACCCTTTACTGCTTCTATGTCATTCACAAGTTCACCGAGAAAAACATGAAGTACTGTCCCTCCTGTATATTTTGCCTGAAGCTGGTCCTGAAGCATCAGTGTTTCGTAAATATCATCTGAATAGTTTACCGGAAGCTGGGTTGAATTTGTATAGTATGGATCAGCCCCCTTTTTATAATCTTCCTCGTTTGCGCAAATAATTTCAGGGAACTGTTTCTTGTCAAGCATGGAAAGGCGATAGGATGTTCCTTCTGCCGGCGTTGCTTCAAGATTGAAAATATCCCCTGTGTTTTCCTGTATCTCTGAAATCATATTGCGTATGAAATCCATTACTTTAAGTGAAAACTTTTGTCCTGCATTGCTTGCGATATTTTCCCCAATAAAATTTAAACAGGCCTCGTTCATGCCTATGATTCCAATGGTGGAGAAATGATTCTTCCAGTACAGGCCTGAGCCCAGTTTGACTTCTCTTAAATAAAATTTTGTGTAAGGATACAAATTTCTGTCAGTAAATCTTTCAAGTATCTTTCTTTTTATCGACAGACTATCAACAGCTAACAGCACTTTTTCTTTTAAATTATCAAAAAATTCGTGTTCCTCTTTTGCAAGGTATCCTATTCTCGGAAGATTAATTGTCACAACCCCGATTGAACCGGTAAGTGGATTCGCTCCGAAAAGCCCTCCTCCTCTTTTTAACAACTCCCTGTTGTCAAGACGCAGTCGACAGCACATGGATCTTGCATCTTCCGGCGACATGTCTGAATTAATAAAATTTGAAAAATACGGAATTCCGTATTTGCCTGTCATCTTCCATATCATCTCAAGATTAGGATTATTCCAGTCAAAATCCTTAGTGATGTTATATGTTGGTATGGGAAATGTGAAAACCCTGCCCTTTGCATCGCCTTCCATCATTACTTCAGCAAATGCTTTGTTAATAATATCAATTTCCGGCTGGAATCCGGAATAGGTCTCTTCTTGCTCAATTCCTCCCAAAATTACAGACTGATCCTTTAAAATTGAAGGAACGTAAAGATCCATTGTAATATTTGTAAAAGGAGTCTGAAAACCCACACGCGTAGGGATGTTAATGTTAAAAATAAATTCCTGAAGTGCTTGTTTTACTTCAAGATAATCTAAATTATCATAACGTACAAATGGAGCAAGAAGAGTGTCAAAATTGGAAATAGCTTGTGCTCCCGCGGCCTCACCCTGGAGTGTGTAGAAAAAGTTTACAATTTGGCCAAGAGCTGATCTCAGATGTTTCGGAGCTGCGCTTTCTACTTTGCCCTCAACTCCCTTAAAGCCCTGTATTAACAGATCACGCAAATCCCATCCAACGCAATATATCGACAAAAGGCTAAGATCGTGGATGTGAAGATCACCATTTTTATGAGCAGATCTGATCTCAGGTGGATAAATCCTGTTCAACCAGTATTCTGATGTTATATCCGAGGAAATGTAATTGTTGAGCCCTTGAAGCGAATAGCACATATTGCTGTTTTCCTTGATTTTCCAGTCCAGTTGCTGGATGTAGTGCTCAACTAGATCAACATTAGCCTTGGTTACGAGGTTTCTTATTTGCGCATGCTGTTCCCTGTATATGATATATGACTTGGCTGTCTTAAAGAACGGAGAATCAAGCAACACCCTCTCAACAATATCCTGAATCTCTTCCACCTCCGGATGAGTACCAAGCCGAAGCTCATGAGCTAATGTCAGGACTCTTAATGTGAGCTTTTTTGCTTCTTTTTCTCCAAATTCTCTGGTTGCCTTGCCTGCCTTAATAATGGCGGCCGTAATTTTTATAGAATCAAACTCAACGACTCTTCCGTCCCGTTTTTTGATTTCTTCAAACAATAGTGTCACCTATTAGAATTCTGTCGGAATTGATTTAAAAAGAAATAGCAAGAGGCTTGCCAATTAAAACTGAATTAAATATCAACGTTAGGCTTATTAATACCACGCATATAGTATGTGTCAACAAAAAAAATTACAACATATAGTATTTAAGGACAGTAGTTTCCAAAATCAAGTTTTTTAAATAAAAGAAGCGCTGAAAACGGATTAAAAACTTTTTTAGGAACGTGGACGAAATAACTTCCACAAGTAGGCGCACAGATTTGGGTCAGATTTGTTCGATTTCAGATCACAAAAGTTGATGGAATAGCAAGCTATTTCAATATTTTTGTGATTTGAGATCGGGCAAAAATGGCAATGGGCAGTCTGCCAAAATATAACCATGCGTAAATAAAGCCTTTTTGTAAATTGAAAATGAGTTTTACCAGGGTTTTTGAATAGGATACATTGAAACATTGAAACTAATATACGGGGAGGTTACACTGTTGCAGATGGACTTCACGATCAAACTTCCGTATTGGGTAGGAGAAGTACTCGCGCGCAGTCCAAAGATCTTTCGGACAAGGGAAGATCGTATGCGTTTAGTAGTTACACTGGCACAGAAGAACGTTCAGAAACAAACAGGGGGGCCTTTTGGTGCTGGTGTGTTCGATGCGAGTGGGTGCCTTGTTGCGCCAGGGGTGAACGTCGTTGTGACACACAACTGCTCAATACTTCACGCGGAGATGGTTGCTATTGCGCTGGCACAGAAGAAGCTCGGCCGGTACGACATCAGAGATGAAGGGAAGAGCGACTACGAGTTGGTAGCTTCTACAGAGCCCTGCGCAATGTGTTTCGGGGCCATTTCCTGGTCAGGGGTCACACGACTGGTCTGTGGTGCTCGAGATGAAGATGCGCGTTGCATTGGTTTCAACGAAGGGCCCAAGCTCCCGAACTGGCAGCAAGCCCTCGAAAAGCAAGGTGTGCAAGTATCAAGGGATGTCCTGCGACAGGAAGCTGTTGACGTGCTCAATCTCTACGTGAAAGTGGGCGGAGTAATTTACAATGCACGCAGGAGTCGCGAAGTAGATCCAACATGAGGAAGCGTTTACTCTATAGACTTTTCAGATAAATAATTTTGGCATCCTTCATGACAAGTCAAAATCTTCGACGACGTACAACTTATATCTCGGAAGGTCATAAATTGCGTTTTTTTCGGTGAGCAATGAGCATCAAGAGCAAGTCCAAGCTATTTCAAGCCTGAGCAACGCAGCTATTGGTGTTCAGTGCCGGCGAAAAATTACAAGTTATGGCCTTTCGAGGTATAGCACGACTTGCTCAGATTTTTCCTTCTATCCTTTGACATTTTGAAACTCTATTGACAAAGAAATATATCGTGCTACAAAAAGTCCATGGCTGATGATGTCATAAAATATTCTTCGGATAAACAGGGTATACTTACAGGAACAAGTCTGCCCGTTGATGAAGAACCGGCTATTAAGTCTTTGCGCCCTGAATATCTGGATGATTACATTGGACAAACCGAAGTAATTGAAACTCTCAAAATCGCAATTGAAGCAGCTATGGAGCGTAGTGAACCGATTGACCATGTGCTTTTTCATGGGCCGCCCGGCCTTGGTAAAACCACACTTGCGCATATTATTGCTAACGAGATGGGAAGTAATCTTACCGTTACTTCCGGGCCTGCGCTTGAAAAAGGAGGAGATCTGATAGGTATTCTGACCAATTTAGAGGATGGAAGTATCCTGTTTATAGATGAAATACATAGAATGCCAAAAATTGTAGAGGAATTCCTGTATCCGGCCATGGAAGATTTTGCTGTTGATTTTGTTTTCGACAAAGGAATACATGCCAGAAGTCACAGATATCATTTGAAGCCGTTTGCTGTAATCGGCGCAACAACAAGAGTCGGACTGTTATCCGCACCGCTCAGGGATCGGTTCGGCATTTTCAGGAGTTTTGATTTTTATAGCGAAAGCGATCTGGTAAAAATTACCAAACGTTCTGCTGCGTTGCTTAATGTTCATATAGATAACGATGGCGCTGTTGAGCTTTCAAGACGTTCAAGAGGAACCCCAAGGATCGTTAACCGCCTGTTAAAAAGAGTAAGAGATTATGCACAAGTCAGGTCAGATGGTAAAATTACACAAAAAAATGTGGCGGCTGCCCTGCATTTGGAGGGAGTCGATGAGAAGGGAATTACCGATCTTGACCATCGTTATATGAAAACAATAATTAAATTTTACAACGGAGGGCCTGTTGGAATTGAAGCGATTGCCGCAACACTTTTGGAAGAAACAGATACACTTGTAGACGTTGTTGAACCGTATCTTTTAAAAATTGGAATGATTACAAGAACCTCTTCCGGCAGAAAGGCCTCAAAAAAAGCATACATACATCTTGGGTTGGAAAATAACTAAGGAACGTGGACGAATTAACTTCCCCGAGTAGGCGCACAGATTTGGGTCGAATTTGTTTGATCTCAGATCACAAAAGTTGAAGGAATAGCGAGCTATTTCAATATTTTTGTGATCCGAGATCAAACAAAGGCGGCCTGAAGCTGTGTTACTCTACTTACCGATTTTGGGCTAAATGATGAATACGCTGGCACAATGAAGGGCGTTATTCTTTCTATCAACCCATCCGCTGTTATTATTGATATAACGCATAATATTGATCCCTACGATATAATTCAAGCTGCATTCACAATGAAATCTTCATACAAATTCTTTCCCGAAGACAGCGTGCATGTTGTGGTTGTAGATCCAGGAGTTGGTGGGAGCCGTGCAATAATAGCTATTGAAATAGCTGGCCACATTTTCCTTGCTCCTGACAACGGCATTTTGACATTGCTTGTTGAAGAAGGGAATATTGCCGAAATAATTAGAGTTGATAATAAAAAATTTTTTCTTAAATCCATAAGCCGAACTTTTCATGGCCGAGATATTTTTGCTCCAGTCAGCGCGTATATTTCATCCGGCATCAAAATAAATAATATAGGAACGCCAATAAATAAAACTGACATGGTAAAATTGAGTATCCCGAAACCAGGGATTTCAGATAAGGGCGAACTTGTTGGGTCAATTGTATCTATCGACCGCTTTGGGAATTTGATTACAAATATAGATTCCAATTGTTTTGAAGATTTTTGCAGACCGAATGCCAGTAAAAAACCTGAGATCAAGATTAACAATAGCAAAATAAGCGGTTTGTCAGAAAGGTATGAAGGCAGTGCCCTCAACAGTCCTCTTATTATTATAGGCAGCCGTGGATATCTTGAAATAGCCGTAAATTGTGGCAGTGCAAAGAAATATTTTAAAGCTGAAAAAGGAAATACTATTACGGTAAATTTATCTGACTAAGTAACGTGGACGAATTAACTTCCCCAAGTAGGCGCATAGATTTGGGTCGAATTTGTTTGATCTCAGATCACAAAAGTTGATGGAATAGCTTACCTATTTCAATATTTTTGGGATTTGAGATCGGGGACGAAATAACTTCCCCAGGTAGACGCATAGATTTGGGTCAAATCTGTTATGGAGGGGATTTTGGTTCGTACTATCTACAACTTATTGTTTTTGCTATTAATGCTGCAAGTTACAGAGTCAGTTTTTGCGGCATCACATAATCAAGGGGTCGGAACAGAACTTAGACCAGCCATGCTTATTGCATCCGGCACTGAAGGCAATGAATATGCTATAGTGGTTGAAAAAAACAATCAGCGTTTATTTCTGTACGAATATGATGGGAAAAGGTATAAAGAAATTAACAGGTTTAAGTGTTCAACCGGTGAAGCCTCCGGAGCAAAATCGGTTTCCGGCGATAAGAAAACACCGGAGGGAGTCTATTTTTTTACCAAAGAGTATAAAAAAAAGGAACTTGCTCCTATATATGGAACAAGAGCCTTTCCGACAGATTATCCAAACTTTCTTGATCGTATTGCAGGCAGGGATGGTCATTCAATCTGGATGCATGGAACAAACAAATCTCTAAAACCCAGAGATTCAAATGGCTGTGTTGCTTTAGCTAATTCCGATATAGAAAAACTGTCAAAATATATTACTCTGACCAGAACACCAATTATAATTGTTGATAAAATTTCCTATGTTACAGGTAATTCAGATAAAAAGATTGCGGAATCTATCTCGAATTTTCTATTTAATTGGAATAATGCACTTGAGAATGATACATATCATGAATATTTGAGCTATTATAATCACAAATATTTGCCTGATATCTCGTGGTGGCCAGAGTGGAACAAGTTAAGGGAAAAAAATCAATCATCTGATATGGCCTTTTCTATTGAGATTAAAGTGTCCGTAATTTCTATGCATAAAGGAATTTATGTTGTATTGATTGACCAGATAGTCAGGACTTCTGAAATGGATTTTCCTTTGGGCACAAAAAAAATTTTTATCGCTAAAAAAAAAGATAAACTAAAAATAGTTGGTGAAGAATACCTGGTTTTTTCAAACATGCAAAAGCCAACTAACGAAAATCAAAAAAATATATTAATTGTTACATGCAAAAAACTTAAAAACACTTTTGGTGATAAACAAGATATTAAAGATTTGATAAATACATGGGTAAAAGCCTGGTCTGCCAAAGATATTAAACAATATAGCAAATGTTATGCAAAAAATTTCGTCTCGCAAGGAGGGGCAACCTTGCAAAACTGGCTAAAATACAAAAATTATTTGAATAAAAAATACGACTTTATCAATGTTTCTATAGATAATCTGGTTGTTAAAAAAGACCGAAATACGAGTAAAGTTTCCTTTATTCAGACTTATGTATCAAGTGGATTCAGATCCGTTTCTTTAAAAAGGCTTGAGTTGATCTGTGGGGGAGGGGTATGGAAAATTTACAGGGAAATCTCGAAAGACATGTAAATTCATTATCTCAGGAAAGCCATTCCTTTAAAAAAGGCAGGCAATGGACTATTTTATTGGTTAATGATTATGGGAAAGTAATATCTTTCAGCAGATTTAAGGAAGTTGTGATTATATCTGCTTCTATGCTTTTTGTTGCTATCATTGCTGCCGTTATATTGTTTTTTCTATACAACAAAACTCAAAGCAATAATAAAAAATTTCAAGCTATGCTCAGTGCTTCGCAGGAAAAGGCAAACTTTTTAAAAAATGAAAATGAAATTTTAATGGCCAATCTTGTAACCTCGGGATATAAAGTTAATGAAAACTCTACAAGGAAACACGAAATTCGCCCTGAAAAATTTTCTACTAAAAAGGGTTCAACTACTACTGATACCAAAACGAACAATCAATTTTCCAAAGAACACGCCGATAAAAACCAGGCGTTGACTGCAAATAATAAAGATAAAAAATCTGCTATTGTGAGCGTTAATAATTTCAATGTTTATTACGAAAAAGACAAAAGTGTCTTTAGAGTTCAATATATAATTAAAACGATAAATTTAAAGGCAAAAATTGATGGTTATACATTCGCTATATTAAAAAATAACGAAGCCAATCAGGATGAATGGTTAACATTACCATCAAAAAAAACTGGGCAGGCTTTTTTAATTTCCAACTTTAGAAAAATAACACTTAAGGCTACAAAATTAACTAACCCAAATCAATTTAACAAAGCCACAGTATTTGTATTTTCAAAAAACAGAGAACTGCTCCTGGAAAAAGACTTTCCAGTTTTAATCCAAAATTATAAAAGTTCACCACAGAATAACGATATAACGGTTCACGGTTCACGGGTTCACGGTTAATCAAAACATAAAACTGTTAACTGTAAACCGTGAGAGGCAACTATGTATTTACAGAAAATGAAAAACAACCTGTTTTATCAATACTGCAGTATTGTATCTTCAGTTTTATTCATTATAATAGCTTGTATTCCTCCGGACTCTGCTCATGCACAAAAAAGAATTCATTCTGTTTTTTTTGAAGATACAGACCATGAACTAAATGTTTACAAGATTTATGGTAAAAAACAGGGCAACACACTGCTTCTTATAGGCGGGATACAAGGAGACGAGCCAGGCGGTTTTCTTTCCGCAGATCATTATGCTGATATCAGTTTATTAAAAGGTAACCTGATTGTTGTGCCAAGAGCCAATTTTCAATCAATTGTATTAAACCGTCGCAAAATAAATGAAGATATGAATAGAAAATTTGCGGTTGATTACAAAAGCAACTATGAAGCTAAAATTGTCGCAATATTAAAAAAACTGATAGCTGAAAGTAATTGTCTACTTAATCTGCATGACGGATCAGGTTTTTTTTCAGAAACATGGGAAGGCCATGATAGAAATCCAAAGCAATATGGACAGTCCATTATTGCTGATTGCGAATTATATGTTAATCCCGAAACTGAAAAAGATGTTAATCTAGGTGATATGGCGAGAACTGCTTGCGAAAAGATAAATAAAAATATTGAAAATCCTCTTTATCGCTTTTGCTTCAACAATCACAGGACAAGTAAAAAGAACTCTCTGCATAAGGAACAGCGAAAGTCAGCCACATTTTATGCTTTATACACATGTGGAATTCCTGCTTTTGGAATTGAAACAAGCAAATCACTTCCCCTGGAATTGAAGGTTCGACATCATAATTTTGCAATAAATGCCTTTATGGAATTACTTGGCATTGTTCCTGAAACACCCGGAATCAACCTTGATGTTCCTGAACTTAAATACCTTATAATCTCGGTAAACAATGCCTTGCCCATAGCTGTCAAAAATCAGCAGACATTATATGTAAATTCAGGTGATTCCGTCACCATATCTCACGTTGAGGCCAATTATGAGCGAGGTCTCAGCGCAGATATTATTGGCTATGGAACAATTAACGATATGAGAAAGGAAATAAAGATAAAAGGATCAACTAGAATAGCTGTAAGAAAAGATTATTATCCTTGCGGAAGTGTTTATCTCGCGCTCAACAATGGTCAAAACAGTTCTTCACATGGTGGTATTTTTGTTATAAACACTCCTGCCCTAAGCCCTTCCTTTCTTGCTTACAAAGTAAAAATCAACAATAAAGAACGAATGTGTCCGAATTATGATCACTTAAAGCTGACAATGGGGGATACATTTGAAATTGTTGATGTAATTACAGGCATGGGAGACCCCTCAGATATGGTTGTAAATCTAAAAGGTTATGTGGGTAATAAGCAGAATAATTCAGGAGAAGACCGAGGATATATTGTTAATACTGCGAAAGATCTTTGGAAACGTTATTCTTTGAACAAAAAAGGAAAAACTTATCAAGTTGTTGTCATCCATGAGAATAAAACAGTAGGAAAATTGTTCATTGATCTGGAAAAACCCGATTTTTAGTGGTTGACTAGTTGAGTGGGGAAGTTATTTCGTCCCCGTTCCTTAATTTCACAAGACCAGAAGGAGGAAGGCGTATTAGTTTATACGTCGACGACTGATAACACAGTGAAATTATTTATCTGAAAGTCTATATTAGGAATGTTGACGAAACAACCTCCACAACTATGCATCACAGATTTGGGGAAGTTATTTCGTCCACGTTCCTTACTTATTTTTTAGGAGCTGGTGGTGGGAATTAAATCTAAAAACATCTCCATAATTGATCAGGGAGCTATTGTTGATGGTACGTTTTTTTGCAAAGGAAGGCTGGTAATTAATGGAACAGTTAAAGGAACTCTTCAAGGCGATATTATCACTATTGCCAAAGAGGGTGCTATTTACGCAGATACTAAGGCTGTCAGCTTGACGATAGGCGGAGTATTTGAAGGAAAAGTAGAAGGTGCAGATGAGCTGATTATACTTTCAACTGGCAACTGTTCAGGAAAAATTATCTGTAAAGATCTCGTAGTTGAAGCCGGGGGAATTTTAAATGCAGAAGTAACTTGTACCAAAATTCACGATTCAAATAAATTAGCCAAAAAACCACCATTGCCCTGAAGGTTGCTGAAGATAGAAAGGTTGCTGAAGCTGGGAGGCTATCATGGAGCTTCAGTTTTTTCACTTAAATGAAGCACAAAGTGGAAAATGATCTGAGATGTAAACGCCGTAAAAAGTATCATGAATCACCTTGCAATTTTCCGGAACAATTCCGCCACGATATAAGATCCAATCAATGTGATCTCCATTTATATCCCCGGTAAAACCGTGGTGTGTAGAGGGAAAGGGCTTACTAAAGGTATTTTTAAAAAAAGGGCCTTTTATATCTTTACCCTTTAATTGCACATCCTCTCCAGTAAATATCATATGAGAGGGCGATGACGGCGTGGAATTAAAGTCTCCGACTATTATAGCCGGCAATTCAGATGGTAACTGTTCCAGCCGCCTTAATATTATTTTAGCGCTTTCAAGCTGCACCGAAGCATCAAAATCAAAGTGAGTATTTACACAAATCAGTTTGTACCCATTATTTTTAAACATTCCTACTGTACATTGCCTTGGCCACCGGCTATTCCGCATAAAAGATAATGTTATTTTGCCAAAAAGATGGTGCAGGACTCCTCTTGCCAATAAAATTATAGTCTATAAGGATATTGTCTATAAAATCCGTTTGGAAATCGTTTGCCTCCTGTAACCCTATAAAATCTTGGCGATATTTCTCAAAAAATGAGGGAAAGCAATCTTTTCTGTGGTGCCAGCCATTCGGTCCATCGGCTGCCAATCCAAAACGCAAATTCAGTGTTAATACAGAAAACATAACTTGTCCTCTATCAATTTAATTCAGCTTTAAGAAAACCAAAACCCATTTTATTATAAACACGATAAGGAACGGGGGGGGGGACGAAATAATTTCCACAAGTAGGTGCATAGATTTGGGCGCACCTCAATTTTTTTGGTGCCGGAGCTCGGAATCGAACCGAGATGGAGTTGCCCCCGGAGGATTTTGAGTCCTCTGCGTCTACCAGTTTCACCACTCCGGCAAAGGATTATTAGGAACGTGGACGAATTAACTTCCACAAGTAGGCGCACAGATTTGGGTCAGATTTGTTCTATTTCAGATCACAAAAGTTGATGGAATAGCAAGCTATTTCAATATTTTTGTGATTTGAGATCGGGCAAAGGCGG
The DNA here is from genome assembly GCA_014237365.1 of Desulfobacteraceae bacterium. Lineage (GTDB taxonomy): Bacteria > Desulfobacterota > Desulfobacteria > Desulfobacterales > ETH-SRB1 > B13-G4. Next base: position 15,894 of record JABZFQ010000121.1, read on the forward strand.
CCTGAAGCTGTGATGCATAGTTGTGGAAGTTAATTCGTCCACGTTCCTTATATATGTGAATCAGCAGTTGTTGTCAATAAAATTGCTTTTTTCAAGTGCTGTAATAATGTTTTTTGCAGAAACATAGATGCTCTTCCGCTAATACTTTGATTTAGAAATATGTTTTATTTTCAATCTAACCTACTGAAAGAAGCTAAAGCTAAGGAACGTGGACGAAATAACTTCCCCAAGTAGGCGCACAGATTTGGGTCGAATTTGTTTGATCTCAGATCACAAAAGTTGATGGAATAGCGAGCTATTTCAATAATTTTGGGATTTGAGATCGAACAAAGGCGGCCTGAAGCTGTGATGCATAGTTGTGGAAGTTGTTTCGTCCACGTTCCTAAGGAACGTGGACGCATTCCATTCTTTATCAATTAAAGCATGGTGCTTTGTTATATTGGAATACGATGGATATATACATCATTGATCGCAATATTTATATCATATGATGGTTAACCCATCTTTTCGAATAAAAAAATAAAATTCTACAATTACAGCATGTTACTTTTTTAAAATCTTCATTATGGCACTACTTTTGTTCATTTTTTAGTTCCTTTAGACTCATTCATCTAATAGCCATAGTATGGTTGTTGCCTTTTCTGCTTTTGTCGTGACCTTTAGCCCGACTTTCGCATTTTAAAAAAAACATGCCTATATTCAATTGGTTATAGCTACAGGCACTACCGACATCCTTCAAGTTTTGAATTTTTGTGCTTAGAATAAATATTTACAACTTAAATTTTAAATCTTTTTAGCTTTTTCTTTCCAAAAAAACAAAATTTATCTCTAATTTCTGTTAAATCAATCAAACATAAACTGATTAACCATGTCAAGACATATTATTCGTTTACATCGACATATACAGGCACTACATTTGAACCAAAAATCTTATTCCCTTTATTATCAATAGGTTATGTTTTTCAGCAAAACTACCGAAATTCCACAACTGATTGATATTGTTGCAAATTACAATTTTAAGAAAAAATTTAGCTTGAGAAAAATGCGAAAGTCGGGTTAGAATATCCATGATAATAGTCATATGCACAGATCAATAAGAAAAGAAAGACTTTCTTTATTTTATGGCACTACATTAGAAAAATCAAAACAACATATTTATAATATATTGTAATCATTGGGTTTAAATTTTTAAAAATTGTAAAACAATGCTCATTATGAGCATT
>JABZFQ010000057.1 GCA_014237365.1 Desulfobacteraceae bacterium
CGGATTTTCCGGAGGTTCGAATCGTTTTGCACATTCCACCAATATCTCGCATATATCACAGAGCGGGGAACCATCCCCGAAAATCAATAACTTTGTTCTATTTTGGTTACACTCAATTGGTTTGATCTCAGATCACAAAAGTTGATGAAATAGCGTGCTATTTCAATAGTTTTGGGATTTGAGATCGAACAAAGGCGGCCTGAAGCTGTGATGCATAGTTGTGGAAGTCATTTTGTCCCTGTTCCTTATAGTCATTTCGTCCGATTACTTTTTATTATGTTTTTTTTTATACATGGCAATGAACTTTGAAACAAGCTGATCAACACTGCACTGCTTTTGTTCAGCTAATTCATTCAGCTTTTTAAAATTTTTTCCCGATATCTTTTTATCCAGGATTTTTACTGTTCCATCATTAAAATGAAGAACATTTCTCCCATCCAGGATATATTTATCGGGATAAAGCCTTGCGGCTTTTTTTTTGGTTTCATTCCAGGCAGCATTAATTTCTCGAGTCGTTAACATAAACGCAATAGTTCCTAACCGAAGGACAATATTGTCCTTTGGATTTGTTATTCCTGGAGGCAACTTCAAAAGTATCTCTAACATCATTTTCGAAAGTCTGTTTTTGGATAGTAGAGCCATGTGTATAACACCTCTGAGATTCTATTTTTTGTGCATTTTGCGCCTTTTTGCGGCTACATCAACTTTTGGCACTTCAAAGAAAGGTATAATCTTCAATACGTTAAGGATTATTTGATCAACGATTCCTTGAAGCCATATGGTTCCTGATTCCGCATCTTTGCTCTCAAGCCCTTTTATTACAGATATATAATCACTGCCCGACTCCCTGTTGCCAGGATTTATCTTTTCGAGAAAGATATCTCTTAAACTCTGATCACCTTCCTCGGCTCGCAGCTTTTTGAAAGATTCTTCCAGTTCAGGCCATCTGTCATAAAACTCATTCTTTTGGTAAAATTCCTTTAATCTTTTTATCCTTTCATCAATCGCCATATTAAGTTTTTCTTTAAGGCCATCAAAAAGGACCTCTGGAAAATCATCTGAAATAAACTTTGAACGAACATGTATATACCACTGCATAAGTGCTATAAGGTTTGCAATATATATTATATTGTTGGCCATTATCCTTTTTAAACTTCGACATATGCCTGGCGTATAAGAAATATTTCCGCTTTTCCTCAATCCTTCAAAAATGAGACGTCCCTGTCTTAATTCATCTTTCCTGTAAATTGAGCCGGCTGCGATTACAGTACCAAAGGCGAGACGACATGGTCCTACGAGCCCCCCCTGCCCTCCCAGAAATATCGGCCGCTGGTTGAGCATAACTCCATTGGGTACATCGCCGATAAGAGATGCAGTAGCTTTATCCTGGTTTGGCGTATAATTAAAATGAATATAAGAACTCCCCACTTCACTATGATCTCTCCTGCTTGTTCCCCCAGACATAAAGCAGTCGCAAAAGTTTATTAAACTGCCCAGGGTGACAAAAGGTAAAAGTATGGTGTGTTTCAACCCAACTGTATGAGCAATGCTCGCTTTTTCTTCAAGGATTGTCCCTACTCTTATATGTGAGCCATAACCTATGCTCACTTTATCAAGCAAAACAGCTTGTCTTAAAAAACCCCCTTTAATGTCAACATTCGTACCGATCTGGCAGTCTTCAATGGTTACAGGGCTTTCATATCCTATCCTTGTATTCTTTAAAATCAGGGTAGAACTGCCAAAAATTTTACACCCCGAATAAATAACAACACCCTCACCGGAAATTCTGTCTGTATTTATTTCGCTGCCGATTTCAACACTATCAGGATTAGGTATGTTAACACCTTTTTTTAAAAGCTTTTCAATTTTTAAAATGCTCTGATTATTCATATCAGACCTCAAGGTTTATATTTTCCAGATGAACGGAAAACTGTTTTAAAAACAACCCGTTTACCCTACAAACCTCCTTAATAGCTTTAAGTTTTTGCGGATCTTTATTATTAAAAGATATCAGCATTCCGTTTATTTTATATTTATCAAAATGAGATTCAATGTCTTTAAACACCCCAAGAATGGGATAACCCTGAAGTGTCTTTCCTGTTTTTAATTTATCATCATCAATAAAACCAACTGGTTTAATTTTAAGTTTTTTGTTATTTAATATTTCACGCAACAGGATCTCCCCTCCCCTGCCGGCGCCATAAATTAAAACTGTTTTACCGGCAAGGGTTTTTCTCTTCATAGTATCGCTAAAAAGCATGAAAGAAACCCGGCTGCCAAGGAGGACTCCGGTAGTTAAAAACCAGTCTATTACAAAAATTCCTTTAGAAAAAGCTTCAAATCTATAAATATATGTTACTGCAACAACGGAGAAAATAGTAGCTAAAGAAGAAGCCTTTAAATATACTAAAACATCATTAGTGCTCATATAACCCCAGACCCCCCTGTAAATTCCAACAACAAAAAAAGCCACAAACTTGCAGGCAATTACTGCTGGAAGCGAATGCAGGAATACTTTGAAATAAACAGGGAACTCATTGGAATCAAAACGTAAACGGTAAGAAAGATAATATGCAAATGCTATCAAACAGAAATCAAGTATTACCAGCATAAGCTGCCGCTTATAGGTCAACTCAATTAATATAGGAGTATAAGATTTTCCACGTAAAACTGAAAATTCCTTTTCAGGATATATGCGAATCTGGGACAGGTAAATTCCCATCAAAATAATTGACAGAGCCAGCGGAATAATTACTGCCGGAGATGTTAATGTATCACTTTTGCTTACAAACAATGCCGCCATGCCTGATATCGCGCCGATTCCATATAAGAATACTACTGCACCTTTTTCACTTAGCCCCATGATAACCAGACGATGTGATGTATGATCCTTTCCTCCCACAGAAGCCTTGCGTCCGCTCAAGATTCTAATTAATGTAACCATGGAAGTGTCCAGAATAGGAACCATGAGGATCATTACTGGGACAGCATATAATGACATTACATTGGCTGCGCCGGCTTCCGGATAGTAAAGACACAGGATAGACAATATAAAGCCAATAAAAAGACTTCCGCAGTCTCCCATAAAAATTGATGCGGGATTAAAGTTGTAAAACAGAAAAGCAACCAATGCCCCTGCAATTATTACAGATACAAGAGTGGCTTCCGGCAGTATCCCTGCATATAATAATGCCAGATAAGAAGCGGCAATAAAGCCTACACCCGCACAAAGGCCGTCCATATTATCAATCAGATTAAAAGCATTTATTATACCAACGATCCACACTATAGTTAAAGTAGTATCCACAGTAAGGGATAAAAACCAGTGAAGACGAAATCCTAAAAAAGTAACCATTGAAGCCACAAGTATTTGACCCACCAGTTTTGTCTGAGGTTTAATATGAATAAAATCATCTACTAATCCAAGAAAAAAAAGAAGGGTCATCCCAATCCAGATAACCGCACCTATTGAAGGCAAAGCTATATGGTCTGATGTTCTTATAATATGGGGTAGAATTGAGGAAAAATCTGCAATAAAAAAAAGTGGTATTGCTATGCCAAGGTATATGGCAACGCCACCAAAAAGAGCGGTTGGCTTTTTATGCCAGCGATTTTTTGTGGGATAAGCAATCCACCCTTTTTTAATCGCAACAAACCTGACAACCGGTGTTAATGCCAGACATAAAAAAAATGACAAAAAGGTGAAAAAGTATAATACTATTATATCGTTAAAAAACATTGTAATTATATTAGAGCCTCTTACAAATTTTTTTGGCAATATCTATGATGTACAAAAAATTAAGATTGCCTAACTAATTATTATAATATATTACAGATATCGTCAAATAGTTGAGTGGTTGACTACTCGACTATTTATAAACATTAAGGAGATATATTTATGAGAGTTTTTATCACAGGTGGCGCAGGATTTATCGGATCTCATCTTGCTGAAGCGTATCTTGAAAGAGGAGACGAAGTATATATTATCGACGATCTTTCAACCGGATCTTTATATAATATAAAAGAACTTAAGGAAAATGATTGTTTCAAAAACAAACTATTCATACATATTGATACAATTCTAAACCATAATACAATGCTTGAGCTTACAGGCACGTGTGACATTGTTTTTCATTTAGCCGCAGCAGTTGGAGTGCAGTATATACTTAACAACCCTCTTAAATCAATAAAAACTAATATCCAGGGAACAGAAAAGGTTCTTGAACTATGTGACAAGTTTAAGAAGAAGGTTCTTATTGCATCAACATCCGAAGTATACGGCAAGCATCTTCATGCCCCATTAGTTGAAACAGACAATATAATATACGGCCCTTCAAGTAAATTCAGATGGAGTTATGCGGCTACAAAACTTATGGATGAATTTACAGCGCTCGCATACTATAGAACAACTGGATTAGAAGTAATTATAACCCGTCTTTTTAATACCGTCGGCCCAAAGCAGACTGGTGCATATGGAATGGTTATCCCAAGATTTGTTTCACAAGCTTTAAAAAACGAGCCCTTAACAGTCTATGGGGACGGCAACCAAACAAGAACATTCACATATGTAAAAGATGTCGTATGGGCACTTATGAAAATTATGAAAAGTGAGGATGCAGTGGGTGAGGTATTCAACGTAGGTGGAACTGAGGAAATTTCGATCATTGATCTTGCGAAGAGAATAATAAAAGAAACAGGATCTAAATCAACCATTAAACTTATTCCCTATGATGAAGCATTTGGCAAAGATTTTGAAGATATGCAGCGCAGAGTACCAGGTACTGAAAAAATCAACAAACTTATAGGTTTTGAGCCAAAAACCGATTTTGATACAATGCTAAGAAAAATTATCAGGTATATGAAAAAGAAATAATTTCGTAAGGAACAGGGACGAAATAACTTCCTCAAGTAGGCGCATAGATTTGGGTCAAATTTGTTCGCTCTCAAATCACAAAAGTTGATGGAATAGCTTACCTATTTTGATATTTTTGGGATTTGAGATCGGGCAAAGGTGGCCTGAATCTGTGATGCATAGTTGGGGAAGTTAATTCGTCTACGTTCCTTACAAGTGAACGTGTAAGTTTGCCTATATTCGACAATATTTCCATCAAACCTCTTGACATTTCTTTAGCAAAGAACTATTTATAACACAATCGTTTTTTACCAAAGAACAATAGCCAGGATGCGTCTGGAGAAATTTGTGGAAAAGAGAAAACTTAAAGAATTAATTATAGCGCATACCAACAGTGCGCTTAAAAAACATAACCTCTTGCTTCGACAGATACCTAACCTATCCACACTAATAGAGAAAAAAGAGGTTTTGGTTATCTCCGGTGTAAGAAGATGCGGCAAATCCTCATTGATGAGAATTCTCGTACATGAGTTAATTCATCAGAAAGAAGTACCAATTGCTAATGTTCTGTATTTTAATTTTGAAGACGAGCGACTTGTTGAGTTCACTTATCGGGATTTCGAGACACTGTATGAAAGTTACCTGGAATTAAATAATCCTAAGGGGAAAAAATACCTTTTTTTTGACGAAATTCAGAATATACATTACTGGGAAAAATGGATAAATAGGCTATATGAATTTGAGGAAGTAAAAATATTCATAACCGGCTCAAGCGCTACTTTGTTAAGCGGAGAAATCGCCACAGCGCTTACAGGCAGAAATATACCTCTTTCATTATACCCTTTTTCTTTTAAGGAATTATTGACGACAAACAATGTCGTTTATGGTTCCAGAAGCCTGTATGAGCGGGAAGTTCGTGTCATGATAAAAAGGCATTTTGATACATTCGGGGAAATTGGCGGTTTTCCGGAAGCAGCACTTACCAATGACACCACCATCCTTCAGCATTATTTTAACGATATCCTGTATAGGGATATTTTAACAAGACACTCCATTAAAAATATTAAACAGATAAAAGAATTGGCCTTATACCTGGCCACAAACATTGGAAATTTGTGCAGTTACAGAAACCTGGCAAACATGATAAGTGCAAAAAGCACTAATACTATAAAATATTTTATGGAATACCTGGAGAACGCCTACCTTTTCTTTCGTGTTAACTTGTTTGATTATTCTTTAAAAAAACAAATTTATAACCCCTCAAAAATATACTGCGTTGACACAGCCCTTGCCCGTTCCATTTCCTTTAAATTTTCACTTGATACAGGACGGATTTATGAAAACATTGTATTCATTGAACTACTGCGCCAAGGGAAAGAGGTCTACTATTGGAAGTCTCCTCACAATTATGAAATAGATTTTGTTGTCAAAAAAGGAACAAAAATAACAGAGCTTATCCAGGTATGCGCAGATATATCTGAAAAAAAGACTCATGCCAGAGAAATTCGTGGGGTATTAGAAGCTGCATCTGAATTTAATCTAAAGGAAGCCATTATCATTACCAGAGACTTCGCTGGAAAAACGATTGAAGATGGAATGGAAATAACTTTTCTTCCTATTTGGAAGTGGTTAATTTCGTAATCGGCCAAACAACAAACAACGTAGCCGTTCACGGCTTGAAATTGGAAAGTAGAAATTAGGGAGAGATGAAACGAGTTTACGAGTTGAATGTCTATAAACTGGCGGAAGAGTTAGGAACGTGGACGAAATAACTTCCCCAACTATGCATCACAGCTTCAGGCCGCCTTCGTCCGATCTCAAATCTGTGGGCGTACTTGTGGAAGTTATTTCGTCCACGTTCCTTATCAGATTAAGAAAAATTATCAGGTATATGAAAAAGAAATAATTTGAGTGTAACCAAAATTGAACATCTATCCATTTAATTTGTAACTTCTCAATAAATGAAGGCTTCAGGTGATAAAATTTGAAAATGGATGACTGTCTGAGCGCCCTTAGTGAGTCTTAAGAAAAAACATCGCATCCCCCAGTCACGTTATTTAATTATAAGCATAACATATTGGGTTTATTGCTATTTTAAATTTTGGATCTGTTTTTTCTTTAGACTCACTTTGGCGTGAGTTTCAGCCATTTTCAAATTTTATTACCGGCTACCAACTTAAAGCGGGACACTTTTGATCCTCTATTTTGATTATTTTGGAACAACAATCGTGTAAGATTGTCGTAACGAGGCAAAATAGTTGGATAATAATGTCTTTGATTTCTCA
>JABZFQ010000345.1 GCA_014237365.1 Desulfobacteraceae bacterium
GGGGATATGGAACCGCTCTGCGAGTTTGTTGAGCAGAGATTTTTTAAAGTATTTCACAATCGAGACTATAGATGGGCAAATGAACTTACCGTTAAAACAGCCTTTTTAACACTACTTTATAATGATATACTCTACATCATTGATTCTGAGAAAGATGCTGGCAGCGGTTATGCTGATCTGACCATGATTATCCGTCCTGACATGAGACGGTTTAAAATACTTGATATCCTTATCGAGTTTAAATACGTAAGCCTTAAAGATGCCGGTTTGACCGGAGAAAAGGCAAGGGGATTATCCATGAAGGATTTGCAAGCCATTTCTGCGATGCAGGCAAAAATGAAGGAAGCAAAAAAACAGGTTAAACAATATGGAGATACCCTGGAGCAGAAGTACGACGACTTGCGGCTTAACCGATATGCCGTGGTATCGCTTGGTTTTGAAAGGCTGTGGTGGCAAGAGGTAAAAGCTCAAAGGTGAAAGGGTATATTCTAAAGGAAACAGACCTGGGAAAAAACTGGGACTGGAGCATTGAATATCCGGTTATTGATATCAGCTTTGGCGGGGGTGTTTTTGAAAGCCGGGAGATATTAGACAAAACCATTCATTCTATCCTGAATGGAAATGCCTTAAGCAATGGTATTGAGCCTACGTAAGATGCCGTCCACCTTAAATTTAAAGAACTGAAACAGCAGTTTGGCAGCAAATATAACCAGCGTGTGTTGTTATCCTGGTAGATGAATATGACAAGCCGATTCTGGATAATATCGACAAACCGGATATTGCCATGGAAGACATCACCAACAAAGGGCAAATTAATTTGAGTGTAACCCAAATAGAACAAAGTTATTGATTTTCGGGGAGGGTTCCCCGCTCTGTGATATATGCGAGATATTGGTGGAATGTGCAAAACGATTCGAACCTCCGGAAAATCCGGCCCCAATGTATTCGGCAATATCCCGTAGGGGCAGGCCCCTGTGCCTGCCCTGATAATATGCAACCACAGGCGTTGCCCCTACGTTATTTGAAAACGAATTGTATCACATAACAGGGAACCCAGTCAGGCTTGATAACAATATTTATATCATAGAGTTCAAAGTGATTAGTAAGGAATCTTTTGCAGGGAACGCGTTAAAGCAGATCAAAGAAAAAAACTATCATGAAAAATTTAAACAAAAAGGGCTGGCAATCTATATGATTGGAGTTGAATTTAACAAAGAAGATAGAAATATTGCCGGATTTGAATGGGAAAGGATACGAAGGTGGAATTCTTCAAAGTGCCAGAGAAGCTGTAATTGATATTCTTGAGCTGCATTTTGAACTTGTCCCCGAGTTAATCGTGAATAGATTAAATGAAATATATGACTCCTCAATTTTAAAGATATATCGCAGGAAGGCTGTGAGAATAACGCCCCCCGAGGTCGTCGAGGTTTTTCGTCCTCTGAGGTTTCTTAAAAGGAGAATGATCTAATGGATACATTGACAGGTGAACAATATGTTATCAACGAGAAAGGTGATGCCACTGCTGTTATTCTTCCCATAGAAAGCTATAAGAAGATCCTTGCCATTCTTGAAGAATTTGAAGACCGTAAGGAAACTAAAATTCTTTCTCAGTCAGTTGAATTTAAAAAATTGGTCAAAAAGGGATTAGAAGACATCAAGTTAGATAGAATCAAACCCTGGAAGGAAGTTTTGGATGAATTATAAAGTTTATTTGA
>JABZFQ010000184.1 GCA_014237365.1 Desulfobacteraceae bacterium
CGGAAGGGCAACCACAGGCGTTGCCCCTACGTTATTTGAAAACGAATTGTATCACATAATAGGGAACCATCATCAAGATGGCATTGTTTTATTTTGGTTACACTCAAATTATTTATATCTGCGTCTCTATGCCTTTATGGTGGATTATAGCCCTATGTGTTTTCTGATCATTGGGCCGATAATTTTTGTTACAGACACCGGTAATTTCTGCCAGTACTGGATGGCCTTATCGAATTTTGATTTTTCGGGTGTTTCCTCAATAATTGATTGACCGTTTAATGAGATATAATGCCAATACAATGGATTGAGTTTTGCCCCCCACTGCTTTTTAAATTTATATGTTCCTTCATCTGGCGAAGATCTGCCGAAATCAAAATATTTAAAACCATTATCACATGCATACTTCTGCATTGTCCAATAAAGGAGCATGTTGGGGCTAAGCCTGCTATATTTCCTGAGAGCTGATGCCCATGGATTTTCTAACGTATCTTTAAAACCGACAATCAGGCTGCAGGCAATAACTTCATCTCCTTTATAAACTAAAACTATCTTTGCATTCTCAGGAAATTCTTGTAGTACGCACAGCATTAATTTCTTTGAGTGGATTGGAGAACCAAGATCTCTCATGTTAACTAGGAAAACTTCATAAAAAGCATCTATTAATTCAAGGCCGCCAACTTTAGATTTTAAGCCTTCTTTCATAGGTTTTTTTATCTGGCTTCGAAGCTTTGATTTAAAAGATTTCATTAATTCTTCTGAAGATTCTGGCAGAGCGAGAAGCATGCGAACCTTGTGAGAACAGGTCTGAGCGACCCAGTTGTGAGTTGCGAGTTGTGAGTTGCGAGTTGTGAGTTGCGAATCATTAGAGTTTATCCATGAAATGGGAGTAATGTGGCGGAGTTCTATGTTTTTTGCTTTAAGTTTTTGGGCAAGTTTTATTGCTTCAGATAAAAGTGCTTTTTCTACTTCATCATTATCTGCAAGGATTCCACCTAAATCAAAAAAAGGAATTGATATAAGGCCGTTGCCGAATAGGAAATGTTTTATATGAACGAGCGGAAGAATTCCAACAACTTGGTTTGTTGGGTTATTGGGTCGTTGTTCAGCTATAAGGTAATATGTTTTGTGACCATAAGTTTTTTCAATAATGTCTTTCCAATTATATAAATGATAAAGAGTAGCTTGGGGATGTGCATTAACATATGCATCCCAAACAACAGAATCATTCGGTTCAATTTGTTTTACAATAATTCTCATTTTGTAATAGTTCACCACGAAACAACACGGAGTTTCACTGAAAATTGAAAACAATGAGTAATTTACTATATGAAAATTTGGGTGGTCCCCACAAAACAGTGCAGATCAATAATTTCAAGTAGTTAGCATTCAGTTGCTGTGAATGAGTTCATGCGTAAATCAAGGGGGGCGCATTCCCAAAAAGTGGGCTGACAAAAAAATGCATTGATAGGCTGAAAACTTCTGGACAGACTATTTCCGAGGTGTTATGGTTTGCTGAAAAAACTTTATCGAAAGGAGTTCAGCCATGTCCAACAACACGAATACAAAAAAAGAAGTTAATGGTTCTTGCGGTGCAATTCAAGCACTTTTTCAGAAAGCACAAGAGATTTGTAATTCTGATCAGGTAATCAGTTCAGCCGAGCAACTGGAAAAACTGGAGCAAAAAATATGCGACCTTGCTGACCAACTTCAGGCCGTAAGGAACGTGGACGAAATAACTTCCCCAAGTAGGCGCACAGATTTGGGTCGAATTTGTTTGATCTCAGATCACAAAAGTTGATGGAATAGCGAGCTATTTCAATATTTTTGTGATTTGTTACAATCCTCGTTGGATTCTGAGGAGGTACGAGAAATAGAAGCCGATTTAGTCGTCAATCTCCCGTGGAAACTAAAAAACAAAGGGATACGAGACGTAGTAATTACCCTTAAATGTGGCGTAACCATTGTTGTGCGTGTTTCATATTATGTTGGGAAGAAAAAACGTAAAAAGCGCGGCAGTAGACTTTACCCTGGTTTGGTCATACTGGGTATCAATGATCACTGCACTCCAGGATTAGCTTCTGAAATTGCAATGACCGTGTCAGCAATGGATTCGTTTGAAGAAGCGCAGGCAAATCTGTATCAGCGAGGCATTTTTCTTAACGTCAAGACGATTCAAAACATTGTTTACAAATGGGCACAGCGAGCCAGACTCATGCAGAAAGCCGGTGCCGTAGTGTATGATGTAAGTTTGAAGGGTCGGCGGGTAGTTATATCTACGGATGGAGGCCGCATTCGAATCCGAAAAAACAAGCGAGGCAAAAAAACAAATAAGGGCAGAAACCGATATCATACAAAATAGCGAGAACCAAAGCTTTTGATCATCTACGTTACAAACGAGGAAGGTCGCAGGGAAGTTACATTTGCCCCATTTATTGATGGTATTATGCGAGGACCGGATGCGTTGTCTGGACTTTTAGAGAATTGCTAACTATCAAATTTTACAACGATTCATAATCAAAGTATTAGCGGAAGAGCATCAAGATTAACAACCATCATTGACCAATGAGATAGGAAACAATCAAGAGTCCACCTTTAAGGCAATAGGGTTCACATCGTATCTATCTGATTTTATTACAAAGGTCTACTTATTTTTTAACTACCTGAGTTTACTGGTTTATTTGTATTTACTCAAGAACTTACTACTCTCCAGTTTTAATTATTTTTTTTCAATTAAATAAATGATATAGATTTTCAATTTGAATGGTTAAATATTGTTTTTATGGATTTTGCAATCCTGCTTGCTGTTTGCCCATCCCATAGTTCAATATCATTTTTTTGAGTATTGTTTTTTGAAAGCACAGTTTCTAACTTATTCTCAAGATTGTCTATTTTGCATAATTGATTAGTGCCTTTTTTAATAGTTATGGGCCGTTCAGTATTTGGCCTCAATGTCAAACAAGGTATTCCAAGATATGTCGTTTCTTCCTGAATTCCCCCTGAATCAGTAATAGCCACTCGACAATTAAAGGCCAAATTCATAAATCGTATATAATTCATAGGTTCGGTTAAAAAAATACTATCGACTCTATCTATCGTATTTATTAATTCAAAATTCTCAAGATTTTTTTTTGTACGTGGATGGATAGGAAATATTAATGGTAGTTTTCGAGCAATGCGAATAAGAATTTTGCAGAGTTCTTCTAAAATTTCCGGGTTATCTACATTAGAAGGACGGTGAAGAGTAATTAAAGCATAGTAGCCTTTATTTAACCCAAATTCTTTATATGTAGCTTGTTTTTCTATCTTACTCCGCAGCATCTCAAGAGAATCAATCATAATATTTCCAACCCTGATAATTTTATCTTTAGATATGCCCTCTCTTATCAAATTTTCATCACCATCAGGGGAAGGAGTCCACAGTATATCTGCCAAAGCATCAGTAACCAATCGGTTTATTTCTTCTGGCATGGTTCGATCAAAAGAGCGGAGACCTGCTTCTAAATGAGCCACTTTAATTCCCATTTTAATGGATGCTATAGTTGCAGCCATTGTAGAATTAACATCACCTACAACTACAACAAGATCGGGCTTATCCTTCATAAGAACTTTTTCATATGCTATCATGACCTGTCCGGTCTGCACAGCATGAGTACCACTTCCCACTCCAAGGTGAAGGTCAGGTTCGGGCAAATTAAAATCTTTGAAAAAGGCATCAGACATATTTATATCATAATGCTGTCCAGTATGAACAATAATCGGTGCTGCCCAATCCTCATTCTTTAATGCATGAAAAAGTGGGGCGATTTTCATGAAGTTGGGCCTTGCTGCTGCGATAAGGTGAATTAGCATCAATTAATTCCTCATTTTTTTATTGTATAGGAAATTATAAAATAGAATTCCCTTTAAAGTGAGTGAATATAAACGTTCACGCTGTTATTTTAATCCGCCTAAAGGGCGTTTTGTTCTTCTTTCCAAACAGAATTTACTCAATACTGTTCAAAACTATACCTCGGAAGGTCATAAATTGCGTTTTTTTCGGTGAGCAATGAGCATCAAGAGCAAGGCGAGAAGATGCGCAATAACAAGCTATTTCAAGCCTGAGCAACGCAACTATTGGTGTTCAGTGCCAGCGAAAAATCACAAGTTAGGAACGTGGACGCAATAACTTCCCCAAGTAGGCGCACAGATTTGGGTCGAATTGGTTTGATCTCAGATCACAAAAGTTGATGGAATAGCGAGCTATTTCAATAGTTTTGGGATTTGAGATCGAACAAAGGCGGCCTGAAGCTGTGATGCATAGTTGTGGAAGTTATTTCGTCCACGTTCCTTATGGCCTTCCGAGGTATACAATGTGAAAAAGTGTCAAAGCTCAAATTGTGAATTATGAGTGTTCCGCAATTTCGACATTTTGTTAGAAAATGATAGGGGGAGATTTCTCAACTACAACCTTTTTTTGCCAGATAGTGACGGCAGGTGATAAAGCTGCATTCCTTGAACGTCTCTAAAAACAATGCCAACTTATATGCTGTTTTGTTTAGATTGACGTGGTGTCTGAATTTAAAAAATATAGAGGCACTGTTTACCCTGGGCTGTTCAGGATCAATTTCCCAGGGATGCAAATACAACAAATAGGTTTTTTCGCTGTTTAATATTGATTTAACCCCCATTCTAAAAAGAAAATAGGGGATCAGGCGAAAGTATGCACCTCCTCCAAAAGGAAAGATGCGGTTCCAAAGTTTAATATTGCTGATCGGAAGTTCGCAGAACGTATCGGAAATTTGAAATGCAATCCCTTTTCTTCTGTTTTTGTTCAGATTCACTTTCCCATATCTACTATGCAACCCAAAAGAATTGAAACTTGAATCATAATAATAACCACTGTCTTCTATGATTTTTAAGATATCATCATTAATAGCAAAGCTAGGGGCGCGGTAGCCAATAACTTTTGATCCAATAATGTCTTCAAGAAGTTTCTTGCTGTATTTCAGGTCTTTTTTAAGATCTTGAACAGATTGTTTATTACATAAATCATGGGAATACCCATGTGAGGCCACTTCATGACCGCGTGCATAAATCTCGCGAACCAGGTGTGGCAAGCGTTCTGCGATCCATCCGAGAATAAAGAAGGTGGCTTTTGTGTTTGTTGGATTGCTTGGGTTTGACTGCTGACTATCCAGGATGTCGAGGATTTTGTGGGTGTTTTTCTCGACTCGCAGTTCATATGAATCCCACGAAGAAAATGGGATGTATTGCTTAAAGTTTTCGACCTGAAAACAGTCTTCAACATCAATTGTTATAAGAATGTGGTTCATTGGGTTATTGGGTTGCTAAAAAAGCAAGGAGAATTAGGAGTTGTTCTGCGGCTTTTTTGCGACCGGTTTGATTTTACTATTTAACCGACGAGCAACGCAGTCATGCGGGATGGATCGGCGCATCAAAATGTAAATTTATTTTTGGGCGAATCCTTAGGAACGTGGACGAATTAACTTCCCCAAGTAGGCGCACAGATTTGGGTCAGATTTGTTCGATTTCAGATCACAAAAGTTGATGGAATAGCAAGCTATTTCAATATTTTTGTGATTTGAGATCGGGCAAAAATGGCCTGAAGCTGGATTTATTCGGTTAAGTGGATTGGTTCTGATGGAGATAATGTTAAGGTTATTAGACCTATATTTTCTTCATAATCATTTGTATCAATGCTTGAATCAACTGTACGATATGAATATTCAAGCCTTAAAAACATCCATCTCAAGGGATGCAATGTCAAGCCTGCGCCTGCTCTTGTTGTTTTGTCATCTCTTTCAGTAGGAAGGTCTACATATTTATCTCTTCTATAAAACCCATAAATATCACCGCTAATCTGCCTGGTAAATGCATATTCTGCGGTACATCCTCCCTGATAGTATTCTTCTGTGCCAAGATTTTCAGCGCCAAAAAAGGATTCATCATAACCTCCGGAACCTGTTATATTTATTGAACCTTTCTCAAAAATTTTCTCAATTTCTCCCTCTGCTGATACACCAGTTTCGTCATTATTTACATTTTCAGTATCCAATATATAATATCCTACGTTTAGATGTAAGTTTATATCTTCAGCAACTGAATAATTGAAACCAGCCGAAGGATTATAGATGTAATAATTATTGGTAGTTTCTTGTGTATAATCCATGTAAGTATGGTTATACTGGACAAACATATCAAAATGCCTTGTAAAACCTTTGATCAACCTTAAACTCCCGACCCAATTATCAAAATCATTTGACACGTCAAATTCGCCTCTTGTATATGAGCCGTTTAATTCAAGACCCCAATTATGAGGCACAAACCAGTAATTCAGGTTTATAGAGGGGCTATACCTTTTGTTGTCTTCAATAGCCGGATCATCATTTTTAAGGAAACTATAAACAAATCCCAAAAATATTGAATCAGATTCGCCAAACTGATGACTAAGCTCTACTTCTGATGAATTTGTGTAATAAGTTCGTCTGCTTCTTCTAATGGTTGTATCTACTTCTGTGAAGTCTTCAATTTCTGTGACGGGCTCTTCGGTATGCAGAAATATATCATTTATCTCAAACCTGGTATTTTTTGAAATTCCGATCCAACAATCAAATGCAGCCCTATGGCTCCACGCATCGTTATCAGAATATCTGTCATGCCAAATGTATGATGGGTCATAAGAGATTGACATACCATTGCTTCTTCCAAACACTTCAGCAGTAAAACCTAATGAAGCAGTCGTAATATATTCATGCTCTTTATTATCATCTGTTAGAAAATGGTTGTTTGTATATTCTTTACTTACTGAAATTTTAGGTATGAATGTAGCCTGGTAACTGTCAGCATTTGATATTGTAAATAAAAATAAATAACTCACTGCGAATAAAAATAAATAATATTTGTTTTTCATGGATACAATATCCTTCTGGAAAAGATTAAGGAACGATAATTGTATCGCCAGCCTTGATTAATATATTTTGGCTGTAATCTTTGCCTTTAATAATATTTTTATAATTAACCCTTATAATCTTTTCCTTATTGTCTTCAATACGAAGTAAAATAATCTCTTTTTTTGATGCCCACTCGGTAAAACCCCCTGCAAGCGCAAAAGCCTGCAACACTGTGAGCTTTTTAACAAGCTGATATTCACCGGTCCTGGCTATTTCCCCAAGAATGTAAAACCGTTGGCTTAACGGGTTTATAACATTGACTGTAACGACGGGATTATCTATAAAATCCTTTAGTTTTGTTTCAATATCTTTTTTGAGCTGTAAAGGTGTTTTGCCTGTCGCCTGAATATCGTCGAGTAATGGGAAAGTAATCATCCCGTCTATCCTGACCAATATGTCTTTTCTTGAAAAATCTTCTTCTTTCCATGTAATGATTTCAAGGACATCACCACTGCCGATCTTATAATAATTTTGATCTATATCAATGGCCATCGCAGTTGAAGAAAAGGTTATGGTTATCGCGGAACAAAGATAAAAAAATATAATTAATTTTTTCATATTTCTTTCTCCATTTATGGATTTAATGAGCCAATCTTATATATACCTCGAAAGGCCATAACTTGCGATTTTTCGCTGGCCATGAACATCAATAGCTGTGTTGCTCAAGCTTGAAATAGCTCTTGCTATTCCGCACCTTCGCGCCTTGCTCTTGATGCTCATTGCTCACCGAAAAAAACGCAATTTATAACTTTCCGAGGTATAGCTCCGCCTTGTTAATTACATTCTTAACTATGAATTAACCAGTTGTTATTATAGCGTTATTTATTTAGTGCCTGAACGAAAAATGCTAATTTTCGTTCAGGCACTATATTAAGTGTCAGGCTTTATCTTACGCCTTTTCCAAAAAAAACTGTTTTGATAGTTCTCAGGACAATAACAAAATCCATAAATGTTGACAAATTTTTTATGTAAAAAAGATCGTAGTTCAGTTTTTCAATGGCATCTTCAACTGAAGCCCCGTATCCATAACTTACCTGCGCCCAGCCCGTTATCCCTGGTTTTACTGTAAAACGCTCATCATAGTAGGGAATAATGTTTTCCAGCTTTGTTACGAAGTATTTACGTTCAGGACGTGGTCCTACAAAACTCATATTACCTTTTAAAACATTCCAGAGTTGAGGTATTTCATCAATACGCAATTTACGAATAAACTTTCCAACACGAGTAATGCGATCATCATTATCCTCAGCCCATACAGGTCCGCTGAGTTTTTCAGCATCTGTAATCATTGAACGGAATTTGTACATCATATATTTTTTTTGTTTTTCTCCTACCCTTTCTTGTGAAAAAAATACCGGCCCCCTTGAATCAATTTTTATCAAAGTGGCTGTTATTATAATAATCGGCAAAAGAATGACCAAGAATGTAAAAGATAAAATCAAATCAACAGTTCGTTTTAAAAATCGCCTGAAAGGAGATTTTTGGAAACCATCTGAAAATATAAGCCATCCCGGATTTATATACTCCACGATCAGTTTGCCGGTGAGACTCTCATAGAAGCTGTTTCCTTCAAGTACATCTATCCCAGCTACCCTACATTTTAAAAGTTCTTTGGTCGGGAAGATCCCTCTTTTTTCTTTAAGAGCTACAATAATTTTATTAATATTAAAGCTCTTTGAAATTTCACCTAACCCTTGATAATTGTTTTCAAATATTTTTATAGCATTTTTGTCAGATACAAGATCAGGATTATCAATGGAGTCTGGTAGAACAAGTGATACAGTGTACCCGCAATCCTTTTTATCATTTATTTCATTCATAATATTTTGTGCAAGTTTTCCGGAACCAAGAAGAATTATTTTCTGATTAAATATACCGTGATCAATAATCAGCGAATAGCAAAAACGCCATGATACTATAAATACTATAACAAAGGCAATACTTACTATAAAAATTTTCCTTCCGATAATTGTTTCAGGAAAAACAATATATACGCATGCGAGAATAATACCACTAAACCCAAGAGCCTGCAACAGTCGTAAAGCGAGTTCTGTAAAAGTATCGGTAATTTTCAAATCATAAAGATCGTTATAATAAAGGCATGTTTGACATACAAAGGTAATAAGAAGAGACTTGAACCATACCCATTTGTCAGCAACAAATGATTCTGTACCAAGAAGTATCCAAGATGCTATCAGGACAGAAATATATATAATAATGCCTTCACCTACTATAAATAAGGCATTACGTATTGGATAATATTGTCTCAATATTCGAAGCATAATTAGTATCTGCTGAATTTCTATTTTGCTATGTTTACAGGCAGTTAGTCATGGTTGCATTCGATTCTTTGATAGCCATTCGAAACAGATTTCCATATACAGAGCAACTATGGACAACACCCTTTAATCAGAAATAATTGTAAAATCCCTAACCGCTTTAAAATATTATGAAATAGAAAATCAGCAGATACTAATTAGTAGCCGTTCACAGATTCAAGGTTTACCGTTCAGTGTTACTGTTCAATCTTCTTTGCTTTCTAACCTTGAAACTTTGAACCTGAGTAGTTATTTTTTTTGATATTTGGTATAAAGGTTCCCATATTCCCGAAAGTCAGAATACGATGATGAACGCATATCAAACCAGTTGATAATTACGCCTAGTATTTTTTCTTTTCCAATAATATTTATAAGAGCAGAAACTGTTTCGCGGTTTGTACTACCGTATTTTATAACCAGAATAATGCCGTCCACCTGCCTTGCTATTGCACTTGACTCTGCTGTTAATTGGGGAGGAGGTGAATCAATAATAATATAACGGTTCTTATATCTTATTTTTACTTCTTTAAGTAAAGCTGACATTTTTTCAGAAGTTAGTAACTCAGCAGGATTATTATACGGTTTTCCTCCCGGAAGTATAGTTAATTTTTTTAACTTTGTTTTTAATAATACAGAAGAAATAGATATGCCATTAGCAAGATAATCACTTAGACCTCTGACATCATTAAATCCGAAACGGGTGTGTAAACAGGGTTTGCGAATGTCACAGTCCATAAGGAGAACATGTTCATCAATACCCTGGGCAATACTTATGGCTAAGTTTGCGGATACAAAAGACTTCCCTTCACCAGGAACTGCGCTTGTAATCATAAGTGTTCGTGGAGGACTTCCCGAAAGCGGGAACAATAGATTTGTCCTGAGAATTTTGAATTGTCCAGCTTCAAAAGAATCAGGATTTAAAAGAGTAACAAGACATCCGTTAATTTCAGCATGTTCATATACAGGTTTTTCTATATCAAGTTGTGCTTCTATTTTTTTAGGCATTTTAGTTTTATTTGATTTTTTTAATGCATTGAATATTTTGCCCAATTGAGTTACCTCATATCTTAGTCTTAAAAATTCTTTATGACTTCAATGGTCCGTTCAACTCCATAAAAAGTCAGTAAGAAAAGCACTCCTAAAAGAAAAAAGGAAAGCAAACTTGATAAAATACTAAATATATTATTTAGTTTATGTTTTCTATCAATTTTAGGATTATTTAATACTGGAACCGTTGCGATTACTGAAAGCCCAAGAAAGGTCTCAACAGTTTTTGCATCCCTGAATGATGAGTCAAGGAACTCTAAAAGATAAATTATTCCACAACCAATAGCTATTCCTGCTGCAATGGCAAACAATAATAATCTTTTCATATTCGGCGATATGGGTTTTTCAGGCACTCTTGCAGTATCAACAATGCGAAACTGCTCTCCCTTTTGTTTTTTCTCCATATTTACCGAAATTTCAGCTTCCAGCTTTCTTTTTAATAATGAACTGTATGAAGCTTGTATATTTTGATAGTCTCTTCTTAAAGATAAGAGTTCCTGTTCTCTTTTTGGTGTATCTTCAACAAGCTTTTCATAATAACGAATATTATCTGATAATTTTGCAATATCTTCTTCCAAAATTTTTATTTCTTTTTTTAGTCCTTTACGTTGTTTTGTATATGTGCCGTTATAACTTATGCTGTTCTCGGATGTTTCTGAATCTTCAGTCCCCTCTGATTTGTTTTTCATTTTTGAATCAAACTCATTGATAGTCTTATTAAGCCTTATTACATCAGGATGTCGATCAGTATATTTTGTTTTGAGGCTTGCAAGCCTTTCTTTTATCTGGTCTATATTAGACAAATATTCAGTTTGATTAGTACCACTGATTAATGGAAAATTCTGTAGTTCTGGCGGTATCCTGTTTTCAAATTCGACAAGTCTGTTTTTTGCATCTTTGAGACTACTTTTTTGTTCACTGAGCAGCTCTTGAAGTCTGTCTAAAATCCTAAGATTAGTTTCAAGCTGTTCAGGCAGCCCTCCCATAAATTTCTGATTATATAGTTTAAGTGCTTCTTCACGTTCCTCAAGACGCCTTGTCATGATTTGAAGCTCATTTTCAAGAAAATCACTTGTACCAATAGCTTGGGTTTCCCTGAGCCTGAGATTTTCATCAATAAAAAAGCTTGTTAATGTATTTGCAATTTTTGCAATTTTTTCAGGGTATTTCCCTTTTACCGTGATAGAAAAAGAATCAGTATCCCTATTCCTGCTGCTCTTTGTAACATCAACGCTGATATTGTTCCGTAAAGTCGCAAGCTTGTCCTCTATAAATATATTTTTATATTCAGGGCCTGAAAACAGGTTAAACTGTTCAATAATCTTTTCAAGATTAGTTCTACTCATAATCTGCTGTGATATAGTGCTTATTCTTGCTTCAACGCCGGATGATACGATTGAACGCACATACTCTGTTGGGACCCTCTGTGGTTGTATGAGTATCAATGTCCTTGAACTGTAAATCTTAGGTAGAGTTAAAGCAAAATAAATTCCTATTATCATTGAAAGACAGAAAGGAATAATTATAAACCAACGGCGTCTTAATAAAATATCAACAAGGTAGCCAAGTTTAATTGTTTCAGATTTATTTTGCATGAAGTAATGTTTTCCACATATGATACATCATAGCCAGTATTGTCAACGAATAACAGCAGTCTGCTACAACTTCACTCTTGACTCTGACATATAGATTTTCAGATAATTAATTCCACTGCGTTATCAGTCAAAATCCTATACGACTTACTCGGATTTTTCCTTCTATCCTTGTGAAATTAATTATCCGAAAATCTATATCATTATTATAATGAGTTTGCAAATTACTGCTTATCTAATTCTTTGATTTATAAATTACAAGCCTTTTTGATGAAACTTTGCTTTAATTATTTACTTAGGGCTCGGTCAAAAATAACTTCCCCAACTATGCATCACAGATTCAAATCACAAAAGTATCAAAATAGCCTGCTATTTTATCAACTTTTGTGATTTGAGATCGAACAAAGTGGCTACCAACGTAAGGCGGGACAGCCTGTAAATTCAATCAGTTGGCAACTCCTTAAATTTTGCTTGATTGTGGAATTGCCATAAAACCAAAATGGCAAAAAGTGTCCCGCTTTAAGTTGGTGCGCCAAGCGAAGCTTGGTGCTTCTTGCAGGGTGAAAGTCCCTGTCGGGTAAGGTTTAGCCAACCGCCCGTATTGAGTGTTGCGTGATTGGGAAG
>JABZFQ010000304.1 GCA_014237365.1 Desulfobacteraceae bacterium
TTTGGAAATACCGCCATGTTTTGCTTTGCAACCACCTGATTTTTCGCCAAGTGTTGCCAGAAGCTATGAGATGTAACTTGTTGAAATTATTGACCCGCATTGTTTTGTAGGGACTACCGCCTTATGAAACAAACCGGCTGCGGAAAGCTAAAGTGTTGCAAAAAAACATATAATATACGGAGTTTTTATGCTGTCTCAAGTAAATTTAATCCATATGATAAGCAATGCCTGTCTTATGGTTCAGTTTGTTATGGCTCTTCTGCTGATTTTTTCCATAGTCTCATGGACTATTATTCTAATTAAATACTTCTATATCAGAAAGGCATATAAAGAATCAGCTTACTTTGCAGATTTTTTCTGGAAAAGCAGGGATCTGTCAGAAGCTTTTGCAAAAGCAAAACAATTTCATGGCAGCCCAATAGCCAGAGTTTTTCGTATAGGATATCTTGAACTTAAAAAATTGACCAGGCCCGACGTTCCAAGAAAATCATTACAGCCCTCTGAAACAGCTCCCCATTCATTCCTGGGCACCAGATTTACAGGAACAGATAATATAAAAAGGGCGTTGCGCCGGTCTATTAACACAGAAGTTGCCCGAATGACCCAGATGGTTCCTTTTCTTGCCACAACGGGTAATACAGCGCCTTTTATCGGTCTGTTCGGAACTGTGTGGGGAATAATGAATTCGTTTCATGGCATCGGGCTCAGTGGTTCAGCCAGCCTTGCTGTTGTTGCTCCTGGAATTTCCGAGGCGCTTATTGCAACTGCAGCCGGTTTGGCCGCTGCAATACCGGCGGTAATAGCATTTAACTATTTTATGCAAAAGATAAGAACCCTTGAAACTGAATTACAAAGCTTTTCTGCTGACTTTTTGAATATCATAGAACGTGATATTTTTACCTAAGGAACGTGGACGAAATAACTTCCCCAAGTAGGCGCACAGATTTGGGTCGAATTTGTTTGATCTCAGATCACAAAAGTTGATGGAATAGTTTAGCTATTTTGATATTTTTGTGATTTGAGATCGGGCAAAAATGGCCTGAAGCTGTGATGCCTCATTGGGGAAGTTATTTCATCCCCGTTCCTAAAGGATACAAAAAATGGCATTTGATGGAAATAATAACAGCTTCATGTCTGACATAAATGTAACACCATTTGTTGATGTTATGCTGGTTCTCCTGATTATTTTTATGGTCACCGCTCCAATGATGATAGAGGGTGTCAATGTCTCTTTGCCTGAAGCAACATCTGAACCGCTTTCTGCAAAACAAGACCAGCTTATAATAACTATAGATAAAAACAATCTATTATACATAAACGACTATCAGGTGACACTTGATTTTTTGCAGGAAAAACTTATAAAAATCCTTGATGGACGGGTTGGCCAGGAGGTTTATTTAAAGGCTGATAAAAATATATCATATGGAATGGTGGTGCGTGTTATGTCAGAAATAAAAGGAGCCGGTATTGAAAAGCTTGGTATGGTGACAGAACCCATAAAGTCCGATAAAGAATAAACTATTTGCTGGTGAAAGAAAGTATGGTTGCTCCTCCTTATTTATTTCGCGATACAGGGAATGACCCCCTGACATTATTTTTGATTTTTACGGCTTCTCTGGTATGCCATGCGATTTTTTTTGCAATTTTGATTTATTTTCCAATCCATACTCCATATAATAAAAAATTCTTACATTCTGTCATTAATGTCAGCATTGTTACGTTGCCTGCTCAGGGATCAGCATCGGAGACGGCTGGGCAAATTGAGCTTAAATCTCAAACACAGTCAACTCAGCCCCAAAAAGCTCAGATTTCCAAAATCCCATCAAAAACCAGTGGTAATGTAGCACAGCGTCGCTCAAAAACTATATCTGTTGTCCCCCAAAAAGGCAGGAAGATAAAAGAATCACTCAAAAAAAAGACATTCAAGCCATCAAAGATTGTCAAAAACGCTATAACAAGGATTGAAAAACAGGTTGAAAATTCAAGACCTGATCCGGTTATAGAAGCAATCAATCGTTTAAAAAGTAAAGTTGCATCAAGTGAAGCAATGGATATTGGGGTAAAAGGGGAAGGCCTGACCGGACAGGGCGGTATGCCGGGTGGAGCTTTGACTACAGGCCACCTGTCTCTGAAACCAATAGATATATATAAAGCAGAAATTCCTTATTATATTGAAAAAAACTGGGCTTTTTCCGAGCAGTTCACCGGCGGCGATACTGATCTGGTTGCACGAGTTGTTATTAAAATTATACAAAATGGCAAAATAAAGGATATATGGTTTGAAAAAAAGTCAGGCAACAATTATTTTGATGAATCCGTTTTTAAAGCTGTTAAGAAATCAGACCCGCTTCCTGAACTGCCAAAAGAATATTTAAAACCTTATTATAACCTTGGCCTGAGATTTACCCCTTCAGGGTTGGAAAAAAGCATGATTAAATAAGGAATACATAAATGGCAGCATTCCATGAACCTTGAACCTGGTACGCCTTCTGCGTGTTAATTTATACAATTACAAGATGTTAAGCCGTTTGGGAAACTTTTATATGTTAAATAAAAGTATTATCAAAATAATTTTTATATGTTTGATAGCAACAGTATTTTTTTTGATTGAGTCGGCTCATTGCCGAACGGAATATGATTATATTGATATTAACAACCCTTTTATAAAAAAAATTCCGATTGCCGTTCCTCTGTTTAAGTCTATGTCAGGTAGTGGAAGAGAAAAGTTCTTATCACAGGAAGCATCAAATTTGCTCTCAAAATCATTGGAATTTACTGGTTATTTCAAAATAATTGACAGAGATACCTATCTTGTAGATCCTGAAATATCGGACATAATTGTTTCAAATATCAATTTCAAGAACTGGACCGGAATAGGTGCTGAACTTCTTATTACAGGCGGGCTATTTTTAAAAAATAACATAATTGAAATGGAACTCAGGCTTTATGATACATTTAAAGGTTTATTGATCGTTGGCAAGAGATATAAAGGTGTTGCGAATAACCAGCGTAAAATAATACATCGTTTTTGTGGGGAGGTTATATATAAACTTACCGGCAACAGAGGAATTTTTGACAGTAAAATAGCTTTTGTATCCACAAGTTCCGGGAACAAGAATATATACTTATGTGAATTTGACGGACATAATCCTGAACAATTGACCTATAATAAATCTATAGCGCTTTCTCCTGCATGGTCATCAGATGCAAAATGGATAGCTTATACATCTTACTCAAAGGGAAAACCTGATCTTTATATAAAACATCTAAAAGATAAACTAGGCGCCATAGTAGCCAAAAAGGGGATAAATATTACACCTGCATGGGTGCCAGGCAAATTTTCTCTGGCTGCAACTCTTTCGTTTTCAGGTAACTCAGAAATTTATTTGTTGACCGGAACAGGAAAAATTATTAAGAAATTAACAAATAACTGGGGAATTGACGTATCTCCTACCTTTTCGCCGGATGGCAACAAAATGGCATTTGTCTCAAGCAGGTCCGGTTCTCCCCAGATTTATATAATGGATTTAGATTCCGGGCAGGTAAAGAGATTGACGTTTCAAGGAAGATACAATACATGCCCTAACTGGTCACCCATAGGTGATAAAATAGCATATGCAGGCACGAAAAATGGACAGAGCAATATTTATACAATAGATGTTGATGGAAAAAGTCCTGCATTACAATTAACACACGACTCAGAAAACAATGAGTCCCCCACATGGTCGCCGGATGGAAGTCTCATTGCATTTAGTTCAACTCGTGAAGGGCCTTGTAGAATCTATGTTATGACTGCCTATGGAACTGACCAGAGGTGCCTGCTTGCCTTGTCCGGTGAGCAGACAGATCCTGAATGGTCACCAGGAGTTATCAATAACTAAAAAAATAATATATTCCAAAAGGAGGAAAAAATGAAAAAAAAGTTGTGGATATGCCTGTGTCTTTTATTAGTAATTCCAGGACTGATGATTGTCACTTCTTGTGCAAAGAAGACAGTTAAGGTTGACCTTGATCTTGCTCAAACTCAAGAAGACGAAGCAGCAAAACTGGCTGCTGAAAAAGCAAAACTGGCTGCTGAAAAAGCGAAGCAGGAAGAGATTGCAAGACAACGCTATTTAGATGAAAAGCGTCGTCAAAAGGAAGCTGCAAGGCATAAGATACTTGCAGCCAGAAACTTGTTTATGAATGAAGATATTTACTTTGATTTTGACAAATCTTATCTTAAACCTAAAACCCAGGAAGTTTTAAAAAGAAAAGCTGAATGGCTGAGAAATAATCCAGGTGAATCAGTTATTATTGAAGGCCATTGTGATGAACGCGGAACAAACGGGTACAACCTTGCCCTTGGCGACAGGCGTGCCCAAAGTGCAATGAACTTCCTGATTGATCTCGGCATTGCAGAATCACGTTTGACAACGATCAGCTATGGCGAAGAACGTCCTGCTGATTCCCGGCACAATGAAAAAGCATGGTCAAAAAACAGGCGCGACCACTTTGTCTTAGAGTAGTTGATATGGGTAAAGGGCTGAATAAAATTTCAACCCTTTAGGAACGTGGACGAAATAACTTCTCCAAGTAGGCGCATAGATTTGGGTCAAATTTGTTCGATCTCAAATCACAAAAGTTGATAGAATAGGGGGCTATTTTGATATTTTTGTGATTTGAGATCGGGCAAAGGTGGCCTGAAGCTATGATGCATAGTTGGTGAAGTTATTTCGTCCACGTTCCTTACCTTTAACTATACCTCGAAAAAGGGCATAACTTGTGATTTTTCGCTGGCACTGAACACCAATAGCTGCGTTGCTCAGGCTTGAAATAGCTTGTTGCTCTTGATGCTCATTGCTCACCGAAAAAACGCGATTTATGACCTTCCGAGGTATAACTTGTGCAAAGAGCTTTGTTTTTGTAATGAAAATTCTTACTTTATTCTTATTAGCATTTCTAAATGTTTTGTGTGGATGTTCTCTGCATAACGATATCGATAGACTTGAAAATAGAATGTCTTTGCTTGAACATCGCAATGCAAGGTCAGAAAAATATAATAAAGAGCTAAAATTCAGACTGGAAGAAAAGGATCTGGCACTTAGAAATCAATCTGCCGAACTGCATGCGATGCACGATCAGTTGAAGGCTGAAATGCAGCTCATAAGCGGAAGAATTGACGAAACTGATTACTTATTAAAACAAAAACTGTCCGATTCAGATAAAATAACCGAAAATCGGTTAAAAAGAATAGATGAAGCTACCGGGTTAAATAAAAATCGCATAATACGCTTAGAGCAGTACCTCAATTTTGAATCAGGCAAAAATAATCTGGAAATAAAATCAAAACCTCAATCCAGGCATGAGCTTTCAGAAAATGAATTATACACGGTGTCCAAACAGGCATTTGATGCAGGAGACTTTAAAACTGCCCGCGAGGGCTTTAAAAATTTAATGAATAAATTTCCAAAGTCGGCACATGCAGATAATGCTCAGTTCTGGATAGGTGAAAGTTACTACAGTGAAAAATGGTATGAAAAAGCTATACTTGAATATCAGAAGGTTATAGAAAAATATCCAAAAGGAAATAAAATGCCGGCTTCTCTTCTAAAGCAGGGATTTGCATTCCTTAATCTTGGAGACAAAGCAAATGCCCGTCTTATATTGAAAGGACTTGTCAAAAAATATTCTAAGTCCAATGAAGCCAAGATAGCGACAAAGAAATTAAAGAAACTATAGATTTTCAGATAATTAATTTGAGTGTAACCAAAATAGAACAAAGTTATTGATGTTCGGGGATGGTTCCCCGCTCTGTGATATATGCGAGATATTGGTGGAATGTGCAAAACGATTCGAACCTCCGGAAAATCCGGCCAAATGTATTCGGCAATATCCCGCAGGGGCAGGCCCCTGTGCCTGCCCTGATAATATGCAACCACAGGGGCGGAAGGGCAACCACAGGCGTTGCCCCTACGTTATTTGAAAACGAATTGTATCACATAATAGGGAACCATCATCAAGATGGCATTGTTTTATTTTGGTTACACTCTAATCAATTTCACTGAGTTAGGAACGTAGACGAATTAACTTCCACAAGTAGGCGCACAGATTTGGGTCAGATTTGTTCGATTTCAGATCACAAAAGTTGATGGAATAGCGAGCTATTTCAATGTTTTTGGGATTTGAGATAGAACAAAGGCGGCCTGAAGCTGTGATGCATAGTTGTGGAAGTTATTTCGTCCACGTTCCTTAGGTATATCTGTTTACGGTTTACAGTTAAGTTGTTTCAGTCGTTGCATAGTTCATTGAAAAAACCGTGAACCGTAAACTATTATTATCTCCTATGATAAAGGTCATCGGTATAGATCCAGGCTTGGCTGCAACGGGCATTGGCATTGTTAGAGGAACGGGATTTAAAGTTGATGGCTTTTCATATGGCAGTATTAATACTTCAAAAAACATTTCTTTGCCAACCCGTCTTGATCAAATCTTTTCTAAACTAATCCTTATTTTAAAGGATGAAAAGCCGGATTTAATGGTTATAGAAGATGTTTTTTCTTTAGTAAAGTATCCAAAGTCAGGGATTATATTGGGAAAGGTTTCAGGAGTTGTCCTTCTTGCCGGAAGCCAGGCTGACGTGTCTTCAATTGAGATTCCGGTTCGTGAAGCAAAACAGGTTTTGACTGGAAACGGAAATGCAACTAAAATGCAACTTGAAAAAGCTGTAAGGCACTTAGTTAACTTAACAACTCATATTAGACCTTACCATGCATCCGATGCCTTGAGCCTATCGCTTATAGGCTTGTTTCGTTACAAAAAATACATCGGCCAAAGTCTTATGCAGTGAGTAAAAATAACTTGCACATTTTGCTTGCCTTTTGTTCCGTCTTCTGCGTTGCTTAGGAACGTGGACGAATTAACTTCCACAAGTAGGCGCACAGATTTGGGTCAAATTTGTTCGATCTCAGATCACAAAAGTTGATGGAATAGCGAGCTATTTCAATAGTTTTGTGATTTGAG
>JABZFQ010000081.1 GCA_014237365.1 Desulfobacteraceae bacterium
AAGTCAATAGATGGTGGAGTTTCGTGGAATTCTTGCAACAACGGATTAACCGACCTGACTGTTACCTCGTTATCTGTTTCTCCATCGTTTGTTCTTGACCGGACTATCTTTGTCGGAACTTGGGGAGGGGGTGTTTTCAAATCAACAGAAGGTGGGGCTTCATGGGCTGAAGAAAATAACGGAATTACCGACATGTATATTACTACATTGGTCACTTCTCCTGAGTATGACAGCGATCAAACGGTCTTTACGGCTTCTAAAGACGCTGGTGTGTTTAAGTCAACTGATACTGGCTATACTTGGATACCGGTAAATAACGGATTAGAGGAAAGAGTTGGGCAAACAGATGTTCATTGTAAATTGTTAGGAATTTCGCCTAATTATAGTAATGACCAGACTATATTTATTGCCATGTTTGAAGGGCTTTTCAAATCAACAAATGGTGGAGATTCCTGGCACCAACTTGATACTTTTTCAGTATCTAAATTTACAACGTCAGTTATTTCCTCGCCGAACTATGCGGAGGACGGCGTCGTCTTTGCCGGAACATACGGAGGAGGAATATTAAAATCGTTAGATACCGGTATCTCCTGGAAGGCTAAAAATACCGGTTTATTACAAGGATTCTTAAATCCAATGGCAATCTCTCCATATTACGGGATAGACTATACCATATTTGCCGGCACCTATAATTATGTCCATATATCTACGAGTGGTGGAGAAACCTGGACCTCCATAGAGGTGGATTCTAACAACTACTTCAATGCTAGAGCATTAGTTGTTTCGCCAGCTTATATGAATGACGGAACAGTTTTCGTTGGGAATGGTACCTCAGGCTCTTATTCTTTATACAAGTCTACTGATAGAGGAAAGTCATTCCTTCCTACTTCCTTGGACGCACCATTCATACTCGCCTTAGCAATTTCGAACGATTATGAAAATGACCAGCTTGTTTTTGCCGGAAGTATGAACGGAGTTTATGCATCACCCGATGGTGGACTATCATGGAGTTACTCCCAATTTTGCAATGGCATAATATCCTCGTTGACTCTTTCTCCATCTTTTTCGGTTGACAAAACTATTTTTGCGGGCAGTTGGGAATCGGGAATATTTAAATCTACGGATGGAGGAGATTCTTGGCTTCCCGTAAATAACGGATTAACGGATTCAGTTGTCAATGCGTTAGCCCTTTCCCAGGATTACGAAAATGATAAAACGCTTTTTGCAGCCACAAAAAGTTACGGCATCTTTAAGTCTCTTGATGGAGGGAACTCTTGGGATAACATGGGATTACGAGAAAAATTCATCCGATCAATAAACCTTTCCCCTTCTTACGCTCTCGACCATACAGTTTTTGCCGCAGGGAGTGATGGTGTATTTAAATCGGAAGATGGCGGTTATTCCTGGGCTTTTATTTCAACATTAGCACGCTATGAGGAAGACAACGATCTGGTCAGCTACCGTGGAGAATGGCAAACATCTGATTCGCCTGCTGCCAGCAAAGCCGCTATAAGTTATGCCACGACTCCGAATAGCAAAGCCATCTTTCCCTTTACTGGCAAATCAATTACCTGGATCGGCACCACCAGCAATAAACAAGGAATTGCCGAAATTCACATAGATGGGGTTCTGGAATGTTTCGTGGATCAATTTTCTCCTCAAGTCCTATGGCAGCAACAGCTCTACCTTAAAACAAATCTCCCCTATGGACTGCATACTATTAAGATAGTTGTAACTGGCAACAAAAATCCTGATTCGCTTGGAAGTGCCATATCTGTCGACGCGTTTGATGTTGGATATGGGAATGCGGTTCAATTCAATACGCAATAACTGACCGTTAACAAAAGGTTCTGTCAGGGTTCGGCCACCAAAAGGCTTTAATAAACTCTTTTGAGATGAAAATTCTATATCCGATAGAGGGCGACGGAGGCGGCGCCATAACACATGTATTGACCCTGGCGAGTCAACTGGAGAAATGGAAGATTGAAACGTTCATTGTCTTTATCAGTTCGGGTCCCTCTGTAGACACTGCACTTAATCAAGGTCTCAATTTCAAGGTGCTCCCTTGCAGATTCTTCCCGGACTTTACCTTGATACGGCGATTTGCCAATATCATAGAAAAAGAAAAAGTCGATATCGTTCACACCCATACGATCAGGGGAAATTTCTATGGGCGGATGGCTGCGCTATTGAGCCGGAGGCCTACCGTTTCAATGACGACCGTACATAGCTTTTTGATCGACGAACTGGGAGGATCAGCACATATCGGATTGAAGCAAAGAATGCTGTATCATAGAGAAACCCTTACCCGCAGGTTTGTGGACCATTTTGTATCAGTTTCACGCACACTTGGCGATAAGCTATTGCAAGAGGAGGTTAAGCAAGATAGGCTAAGTGTGATTTGCCATGGCATACCTATTCCTGCCAACTCCGACAATAATTTCCATGGAAGTCGGCTCAGATCTGAATTTGGCATCAAGAAAAAAGAAACGGTGATTGGCATAGTGGGACGGCTTGTATCTGTAAAAAACCACGCGCTTTTTTTGTTGGCAGCCGAGAGGGTTCTGCGGTTTATTCCCGAGGTGAAGTTTTTAATCATTGGTGATGGCGCGTTGCGCGCTGATTTGGAGAAATTGACGAGCGACCTTAACATCTCGGAATCTGTGATTTTTACTGGGTGGCGCAATGACATTGAGGAGTGCATGAAGGCGATTGACGTACTGGTTTTATGTTCAACAACTGAAAGCCAGGGCTTAGTAATTCTCGAGGCCATGTCGTTTGCTCTACCGGTCATTGCAACGGATGTGAATCAAGTAAGAGAAACAGTCATCAATGGCAGGACAGGTCTTTTGATTCCATCAAATGATGATGAGGCTTTAGCTGAGGCGATGTTGAAGTTGCTCAAGAATGACAACCTTGCAAAGAGACTTGGGGCGCAGGGAAGGGCGCTTGTTGAAGACAAATACTCTTTAGAAAAGATGATACATGAAACAGCGAATCTCTACAAAATGATGGATGAAAGGAAACGTCTATCTCCGAATGGACGATAGTCACTATCAAAGAGGCGTTTGCACTCGATTTTCTGAATCACTGAAATTAGGAACGGGGACGAAATAACTTCCACAAGTAGGCGCATAGAATTGGGTCAAATTTGTTCGATCTCAAATCACAAAAGTTGATGGAATAGCTGGCTATTTTGATATTTTTGTGATTTAAGATCGGGCAAAGGTGGCCTGAAGCTATGATGCATAGTTGGGGAAGTTATTTCGTCCCCCGTTCCTTACATAGTTTGGAGTCAATTGATGAAAAAGAAAAAGACGCTATTTATAGAGTTAGACGGAGCGACATGGGACATAATTAATCCTTTAGTGCGGCAGGGCAAACTCCCCAACATCAAGAGGCTTATCGAATCCGGCGCTTCTGGTGAATTAATTTCAGTGTTACCAGCCATATCCCCAAAAATTTGGACCTCCATTTTTACGGGAAAGCATCATGATAAAACCGGCATAGACTTTTTTGGCGGTCACTCAAAGATGGTAAAGTGCAAACGGATGTGGGACATTTTTAACCAGAGTGGCTTAAAGGTTGGGATTTTAGGCAGCTTTGTAACCTGGCCTCCATATGAGGTAAACGGTTTCATGATACCTGCTGTCGATTCTGTTGGGACGGAAACATATCCTCCGGAATACAGTTTCTTTCAGGAAATCGCGTTGAATGAGAGAAGGAAGAGCAAGGGAATAGAGAGTAAGGCTCTGCCATTCATCAATCTGTTCTATTATGCGCATAAGCTAAACACTACAGGGGTGAACTCAAATACGTTTCTACAGATTCTCAGCTATCTTGTTCAGGAAAAGGTGCGAAGATTTAGACAGAGGGATAAATACTGGAGAAAACTGGTCTTGCATTCTGAGATTTCAACAGATGTTTTTATTCATCTGTGTAAGCTGTTTGATCCGGATTTTGCAACGATCCATATGCATATATGTGATTCCATATGCCACAGATACTGGATGGCGTATGAGCCTGAGAAGTTCCCTGGAATTGATCAGGCAGTCGCGAAAAGATACAGGGAGGTTATCCCCAAGGCGTATATGCAAGCCGACAAAGCAATCGGAAAGCTGTTAGCTTCAACTAATGGAGCAGTGAATGTTGCTGTCGTTTCTGACCATGGATTCAAGGCAGTGTCAGGTGGAATGAATCCATATGATTTAGATATCAATAAATTTTTGGATATCTTGGGAATTAGAGAAAAAGTCATTGTGGCACGCTTTGGGCCAGGCATGTACATTAATTTTCGGGATGAGGGACACATGCAAGAGGCGGCAGATGTTGTTTCAAATGCTCGTCTCCAGGGAACAGACAAAAAAGTATTTAATGCTCGTCCATTTGAAAAGACCTTGATTGTAACCAAGCCTAATTGGAAGGTTGTGAAGTCTATATACGTCAGACAACCAAGATGTCAGGAGTTCACGAAAAGAGAGGCATCATCATCCTTGCCGGACCCAATATTAAGCATGGCGTGAGATTGGAGCCTGCGTCGATCTATGATGTGTCACCCACAGTGTTGCACCTCATGGAATTTCCGGTGGCACAAGACATGGATGGGAGAGTATTGACTGGAGCCATGGATGATCAGTTTATGACGAAAAACCCCATACGATTCGTAGATACTTATGAAGATTCGGCTCCCATGGAACATGAAGTGGAAGAGATTGATCATAAAAAGATAGAAGAGCGTCTTAAGAGCATGGGATATCTTTAATGATAGTCGCTGCACCCACAATTAAAAAAGTTTTTTCCTCAATATTAATATTGATTGGCCGTCTTTCACAGAGGCGTGGCATTCCTGTGCTCTTGTATCATTCAGTCGATTCCACCGGGTCTGTCGTCTCAATTACGCCTGAGGAATTCAGAGCACAGATGGCATATCTTAACGCAACGGGATATAAAACAATATCTCTGACTGACTTTTTGGGATATTTACACAGTGGGACGGTACCTCGCGAACAAATGGTTGTTCTTACGTTTGATGACGGCTTAAAAAATAATTACACTGAAGCTTTTCCTATTCTCCGTGAGTATGGATTTGCCGCCACAATTTTCTTGGCCACTGATTATATTGACCGCGTATGCTCATGGGAAAAGCACGATTCTATTCCCCGATTTCCATTGTTGTCGTGGGATGAGATCAGAGAAATGAGTGATTATGGCATTGACTTTGAATCTCATACGTGTAGTCATCCATACTTGAACCGATTGACAAGGAAGGAGATGAGAAATGAGCTCTTAGGGAGCAAAATGGTAATAGAGACTGCACTCAACAAACCTGTGACGTTTTTTTGTCATCCGTATGGTAATTCTTCTCGCGAAACACAAGAATCTGCCCTGGAATGCGGGTATGTGGGAGCTTTTGGCGGTCTTGATTATGGGCTGACCAACACCAAGGAAAATTTGTATGACTTAACGAGGGTTGGTACACAACGCTTTACCTCACTTGAGGACTTCAAAGCCGGTCTTTTGGGAACTTATGATTTCTATATTACATTGAGATGGCTTATGGCCATGCTGTTAAACAAGGGAGATAAGGACAAGAAATTCATGAAGAGAGGCGAATACCTCAAGATTCGATAGGAATGTCTTGTCCAAAGATTCTTTAGATGAGTGTTTATCAATTGGAGCTGAGCAACAACTATGAGCAATCGTGAAAAGAAAAGAAACCGCAAGGTGGTGGTAATCGGATTAGACGGGGCAACCTTTGACGTTATCCAGCCGTTAATAAAAAGGGGCAAACTGCCTAACCTGGCGAGGATTATGCAAAATGGAGTATATGGACATTTGAGATCAACCATTCATCCTATAACACCTCAAGCGTGGACAAGCTTTTTGACAGGCAAAAATGCCGGCAAACATGGTATTCTTGATTTCACCTCGCGGGAAAAAGATTCTTACGATATTCGATTTGTTAATGCCAGCCATCGAAAGACTGAGAGCATTTTTTCGCTTTTAAGTAAAGTCCGGAAAAAAGTGGGTGCCATAGCGATACCCTTTACCTTTCCCCCTGAAAAAGTTAACGGTTTTATGCTTTCAGGAATGGACTCACCCGCAGAAGATGATAGAGCTGTGTATCCGGAATCGGTCTATGACGAAATAAAAACAAAATTTGGTCACTATTACATCCACTTGGCATCCCCGGTAGGGCGAAAAATTGACCAGTCTAAATTTTGGAAGGATATTAAAACGGAAGATGAAAATAGAACGCTGATTAGTAAATATCTGATGAAAAAATATCCTTGTGACTTATTTATGACTGTGTATAACAATACTGATCGTGTTGCACATCAACATCTGGATGAAACCGTACTGGATATGATTCAAAATAACCATCGTGCAAATGATGATGATCTGCTTGTTAAAACCTATGTCAACAGTGATGCTCAGGTGGGTTCGCTCCTTTCGGACATAGACAAAGATACGTCTGTTATTATTATGTCGGATCATGGCTCAGGCCCTATTCGAAGAGTATTTTTTTTAAATAGGTGGCTTGAGGAAAATAATTTTTTAGCATACCGGAAGGGAGGAGAAAGTCAGGCCATTAGCATTTTGCATCAGGCTCGATTTCTTGCCAAGCGTTTTCTTCCCAGAGGGGCCAAGAATTTTATTAAAAGCAGAATGGCCGGTTTCAGGGATAAAATTGATTCTACACTATCCTTTTCTGAAATTGACTGGGAGCAGACAAAGGCTTATGGCTTTGGCATGTACGGAAATATCTATATTAATCTTAAAGGCCGTGAGCCAAAAGGCATTGTTGCTCCGGGGAAGGAATTCGACAATCTCTGCGATCAGATTATTGAGAATTTGTGCCAACTAAGGGACCCTGATACCGGTGAGAAGATAATAGAAAAGGTTTACAGGCGTAACGATCTATATTCCGGACATTATCTTGAAGACATTCCCGATTTGTTGATTGGCTGGAAAGACTATTCCTATTATACTTCAGTTACTTTGGGAAAAGAGAGCGGTCCTGTTTTCGGCCCTCATATGAATATTGATTGTTCGGAATACAAACATGTGGGTACCCATCGGCTTAACGGGATTTTTATGGCTATGGGAGACAACATTCGGCAAGGCGCACAGATACATAATGCGCAAATTTTTGATATTACGCCCACAATACTTTACATGCTGAATCAACCTGTCCCGGACGACATGGACGGCAGGGTACTTATTGAAATATTTGAAAAAGATTTTGTGACGAAGAATCCTCCGACATACAGTCGAACAAAAGATGACACCCTGACAAGTGATGTTTTTACCTATTCCGTTGAAGAGAGTCGCCAAGTAGCAGAAAGGCTAAGAGGCTTAGGATATTTGGACTAATGCATATTCCAGGGAATTCTTCACGCCACACCATTAATTTTATTGGAGTTCATGTCGATGTCCTTAATATGCAGGGACTGTACAAGAAGGTCATTGAGTTTGCACAAGACAACAAACCGCGCAAGGTAATGTATGTAAATGCTCACTGCATGGTGATATCACGAAACGATGAAGAGTACCGCAACATTTTGAATGCCGCTGATCTGGTATATGCTGATGGTATGAGCCTCGTGTGGGGAGCCAAACTCTCAGGTCACTATTTGCCTGGCCGCTCAACAGCGGCAGACTTTATGCCAATGTTCTGCAAACTATTTGCCAGAGAAGGACTGAGACTTTATCTATTAGGAGCAGAACTTGGGGTGGCGGAAACGGCTGGATCAAAACTAAAACAGAAGAGCCCAGCACTTGAGATCGTGGGTACCCATCACGGATATTTTAATCAAGAGGAAGACGAAAGAATCATAGCCGAAATAAATAAGTCAAGACCTCACATACTGCTTGTTGGCATGGGAGTTCCGTATCAAGAAAAGTGGATACACGCACACTACGGGAGTATTGATGTGCCTGTAATTTGGGGGGTGGGCGCTCTCTTTGATTTCTTGTCCGGTAAGTTAGCACGTGGTCCACAATTGCTCCTGAATCACGGGTTTGAGTGGCTTTGCCGGTTATTTGTTGAGCCAAGGCGTTTAGGGAAGCGTTATTTGGTTGGGAATTTGTTGTTTATGGCGTACGTCTTTCAATGGAAGTTATTTCGTCCCCGTTCCAAAGCAAGGAAGTAGGTTATGGCACCAATCAATCTCCTTTTCTGGGTTCTTGGAGGAGTATTTATAATTGCAATTGGTTATCTCTATTTTCTTGCCTCATTAAGCCTTATGCCACAGAAGAATAGGAGACGCTCCCCAGAGCCCACAACAAAGTTTGCTATCATCATTCCGGCACACAATGAGGTTGTGGTTATCAAAAACACGTTAGAAAGCATAAGATGCCTCAATTATCCCAAAAGGCAATATGAAACAATAGTAATAGCTGATAACTGTGATGATGAAACCGCACAGGTTGTGAAGGAATATGGGGTGTGCTGTTTCAAAAGGATTGATAAGGAGAGAAAAGGCAAGGGATTTGCCCTTCAGTGGGCATTTGATCATTTGAAAGCAGAAAAAAAGTTCGCTGACTATGACGCTTTTGTTATAATCGATGCCGACACTATTATTGACCCCGATTTTCTGAGGGCAATGGATAGCAGAATTGCCGGAGGTGAAATGGCCATCCAGGGATATTATGATGTGATAAACCCTGAGGTTTCTCCCATGGCCAGCCTCTCCTATTTTGGTTTTATCATAAGTCGAAACCTTCGATTCAAAGGTAGAACCAGAATGGGTTGGTCAAATAACCTGTTAGGAAACGGCATGTGTTTTTCAAGGGAAGTTATTGACGAATTTGGCTGGGGTGCCACCTCTATTGTTGAGGATATAGAATATGCGGTGATGTTGCATCTAAATGGGATAAAGGTGTCCTTTGCACCAGAGGCAAAAATCTTTGCTGAGATTCCCACGACATTTAAACGGTCAAGGATACAGCGCTCACGATGGGATATTGGTAAATTTCAGATCAGGAATAGATATCTCGTTAAGCTTTTAAAGGAAGCGATACGAACCAGGGATATAAGTTATCTGGATACTGCCATGGAATTGGCGATTCCTCCTTTTTCACTTTTTGTAATTCTTGCGTTCGTACTTTTTGGTTTATTTATGGCTACTTTATATAATGGCCTCAACGCCTTGTCCATGATATGGTTTAGCGTCATAGCAACACTAACCGTCTATGTGTTGACAGGCCTGGTAATGGCAAAGGCAAACTGGAAAACGTATAGAAATCTTATTCATGCTCCATTGTTCGTTCTCTGGAGAGTGAAGACAATTATCTGGGGATACGTATTCAGAATCGGCAAGCAGTGGATTAAGACGGAAAGAAAAGAATAAAGATAAACTATCAAGTGAAAGAAAGAATTTTTATATGAAAATATTTATTAGTTATCCACCCTTTAGAGACAAAGGGAGCCCCATGTGGACCCAAAACAGGCAGTTTCAGTGGTACCATGTTGGTTCCTGTATTTACCCTCTTGTGCCTGCAATGGCAGCCACGCTATTAGATAGAAATGGTTTTGATGTGATATGGAATGACACCATTTCTAAAGGTCAAGACTTTGACCAATTCATCAAAAACATTGCTGCTGAAAAACCTGATTTGATAGCCTTTGAGTCCAAAACGCCTATTGTGAAGAAACTGTGGAAACTGGCTGCTGACTTGAAAGAGAATGGTATCAAATCAAAGCTGGTTCTGTATGGAGATCATGTGACAGCCAAACCTGAAGAGTCAATGACTGAGTCGCCGGTTGATTATGTGATTACTGGTGGAAATTATGACATATCTTTGCTCTCACTGGCTAAGCACTTGAGAGACGGAGACCCTTTGCCTGATGGTATTTGGTACAGAGATGCCGATCAGGTCAGGAATACCGGCAAATTTAAGCTGGACTTTGACCTCAATAAGCTTCCGTTTGTCGACAGAAAACTTACCAACGCTCATTTGTATGGCGAAAAATGGAAAAAACGGGTCCCCTTCATGTACACCATGGTGGGCAGAGATTGTCCATGGGCCAAGTGTACTTTCTGCTCGTGGACAACTCTCTATCCTTCTTTTAGAACCAGAAGCCCAGAGAGCCTGTTGGATGAGATTGGTTACCTGATCGACGAATTTGGCACCAAAGAGATTTTTGATGATACGGGCACTTTTCCAGGAGGCAATTGGCTCAAAAAGTTCTGTGAAGGTATGATAGAAAGGGGTTATAATAAAAAAATATTATTCTCCTGTAATATGAGATTTGACTATATGTTGGACCCAGGTGTAGCTGAATTGATGAAAAAGGCCGGTTTTAGAAAGGTAAAATCCGGATTGGAGTCTGCTAATGATGAGACACTCGCAAGGATACGAAAAGGATTGAAGGTTAAAGACATAGTAAAAGGATGTAAAAATGCCGCTAAAGCAGGAATATACGTCCACCTGACAGTAATTATTGGCTACCCCTGGGAAACAAAAAAAGACGCAAAGAGGACGATGGACTTGGCTAGAAAACTTATGGCCGACGGAGACGCAGAGATGCTTCAATCTACGGTCCTCGTTCCCTATCCTGGCACTCCTCTTTACCAATATGGAACCGAAAACGATCTGTTCAGATTTGATCCAAAAGATTACGATCGTTTTGATATGACCGAACCGGTTTTCAAGACACCTGACATGACACCTGAAGATGTGGTTGAGATGTGTCAGGGCGTCTACAGATCGTTTCTGACGCCCAAGTTTATTTTACGACACGTTAAGAACACGCGTTCGTTGGAGGATGTAAGCTATTTACTCAGGGGCGCGAAAGCGGTAATTGGTCATTTAAAGGATTTTGGCAAAAAAAGAAGCAAAAGAACCTAAAACGGTATAGAAAGTTCAAAACCGATTGTCCAACGTCGGTACAGGAGGTGATTGATGCTTTATTCGTGTGATGAACCAAAAAGAAACAAACAGCTTAAAAAATTTTTTATTTGTCTCTTCTTATTCATCACTCTGGTAGTTAGCCAGATAGCTTATGCTGAAACACCTGTTCTGTTAACCCCTTCCAGCGGAAGTACCATCTCTACAGTACCAGTGACGTTCGTCTGGGAGGCTGTTGGAGATGCTATACAATATCAGTTTCAGCTAGCCACAGCCGCGGATTTTATCAATTTGCAGCACTCTAAACTGTTAACCGACACGAGTATGGAACTGAGCTTTGCCGGTGACGGCAATCCGCG
>JABZFQ010000216.1 GCA_014237365.1 Desulfobacteraceae bacterium
CTGGATAAGATCCTCGGTTTTATCAGGAACATTTTTTTCAAAAAGAAAAAGAAGATCTACATCCGAGTGAATACATTGCTCTTCCCTACCGTAGCCACCTGTTGCAAAGATCGCATAAGGATTCTTGTTTATACCCATCATAGGACCGACTTCACTTCTTTCAAAGCCTTCACGAAAATAATCGTCTAAAATCCTGGCATTATGCTCTAAAAAAAAGGGGTCTTTTCTGTTTAAAAACCCTGAAATCAGTTGCTCCCTCTTTTTCTGCAGCATCTTTGAAGCATGGTCATACTTGTTTTTTATGTTTGTTGCGAGCAATAGTGTTGTCCCCAAAATAAAGTTTAATAGAGAAGTTTAATAGAGTTTGTTTAAGTACTCGCAACAAATATACCAAAAAAATATACTAGCAATAAAAACTATTAATTCAGCAAGATATGCATATTGGAGGAAAGAAGATAAAATATAATATTACAAATTTGTAAGCAATGGATATAATATTTACAAATTTGTAGATAACCTATATTTAGTTAGTGCCCGAACGAAAACTAGAAAATTTTTTCAAGTTCAAGGAAGGCGCAAATTTTAACCGCAGGAATACATAGGGTATTTTGAGGATTAAAATTTGCGCCTGACGCAGAAATTGGGAAAATTAGCAGTTTTCGTTCAGGCACTAGTTAATGGCAGGATTGTGTCTAAATAGCTTGCAATCTCCCCATCGCCTCCTATTATCGAACTGATTTGATATTCAGTTGCAAAACCTGATGCGTTGATAGTTGTCGGTGGATTCACGCCACCGCGTGGGAAAATATTAAGTCGTTTGGGAAACTTCTATTATTAGGAACGTGGACGAATTAACTTCCCAGAGCAGGCGCACAGATTTGGCTCGAATTTGTTTGATCTCAGATCACAAAAGTTGATAGAATAGCGGGCTATTTTGATATTTTTGTTATTTGAGATCGGGCAAAGGTGGCCTGAAGCTGTGATGCATAGTTGGTGAAGTTATTTCGTCCACGTTCCTAAGTTAAATTTCTATTTTCTCCTTGGCGTATATGTTGCTTTTTTAGATTATCGCTCTTATATTAGATTGCTCAAATGGAAATTTCTATACTATCAAGGTATCTCTTTGATGAATTTAAAAAAATGATAAAACTAAAATGCCAAAACGCACCGACATATATAAAATTCTCATAATTGGCGCCGGCCCTATTATAATCAGTCAGGCATGCGAGTTTGACTACTCAGGCACCCAGGCATGCAAGGCTCTGCGAGAAGAAGGATACAAAGTAGTTCTCGTCAACAGCAATCCGGCAACAATCATGACAGATCCTGAAATGGCGGATCGAACCTACATTGAACCTGTAACTCCTGAAATAGTTGCGGCAATAATAGAAAAAGAACGTCCATGTGCATTACTGCCCACTCTGGGCGGCCAGACAGGTCTTAACACAGCTATACAGGTAGCAAAAACCGGTGTCCTTGAAAAATTCGGTGTAGAAATGATCGGGGCTTCAATTGAAAGCATAAATAAGGCTGAAGACAGAGACCTCTTCCGAAGCGCTATGAATAAGATAGGATTGCGCATACCTGAAAGCGGCATTGCAACAAATATGGAAGATGTCCAAAGCATTGCTGCTGATATCGGGTTCCCCATAATTGTACGCCCAAGCTTCACTCTGGGCGGAACAGGCGGCGGTGTAGCCTATAACCCCGAAGACCTGGAAAAATACGCTAAGGCTGGGTTGGATGCAAGTTTGATCGGACAGATTATGCTTGAAGAATCTGTTCTGGGCTGGAAAGAATATGAACTGGAGGTCATGAGGGACAATAAAGACAATGTAGTTATTGTTTGTTCCATTGAAAACATGGACCCAATGGGAATACACACAGGTGACAGCATTACGGTCGCACCTGCTCAGACTCTCAGCGATAAAGAATACCAGAAGATGAGGGCTGCCTCTATTGCAATAATGAGAGAAATAGGTGTGGACACCGGCGGCTCAAATGTCCAGTTTGCTATTAATCCTGAAAATGGAGATA
Organism: Desulfobacteraceae bacterium; assembly: GCA_014237365.1. Lineage (GTDB taxonomy): Bacteria > Desulfobacterota > Desulfobacteria > Desulfobacterales > ETH-SRB1 > B13-G4. Next base: position 2,038 of record JABZFQ010000216.1, read on the forward strand.
TGATAGTAGTAGAGATGAATCCAAGGGTATCGCGAAGCTCGGCCCTTGCTTCCAAGGCTACCGGCTTCCCAATTGCAAAGATAGCAGCAAAGCTGGCTGTTGGATATACACTTGACGAAATTCCCAACGACATTACAGGGGAAACCCTTGCATCATTTGAACCTACCCTTGATTACTGTGTTGTCAAAATTCCTCGCTGGACATTTGAAAAATTTCCGGAAACCCGGGATTATCTTACTACATCCATGAAATCGGTAGGCGAAACAATGGCTATTGGAAGAACCTTTAAAGAAGCCCTTCAAAAAGGACTGAGATCTCTTGAAATCGGCAGATATGGTCTTGGAGCTGATGGAAAGGATTTTTCCGGCCGGCAGAAAAGACCACCGTCTTTATCTGAAATTGAGCAGAAGCTTGCCACTCCGAATTCTTTGAGAATTTTTTATCTTCGCCATGCATTTTTAAACAAAATGTCAATTCAATACATTAATGAATTAACCGGTATTGACCCCTGGTTTTTATATCAGATTAAGCAGATAGTAGAATTTGAACAAAATATTCATAAATTCAACGGCGCTGATCTGCCTGCATCTGTGTTAAAACAGGCAAAATCCCTGGGATTTTCAGACATTCAGATTGCGCATCTTACAGGCGCCAGTGAAAACAGTATAGAGCAGTATCGTAAATCACTTAATATACATCCGGTCTACAAACTGGTTGATACCTGTGCTGCTGAATTCAAGGCCGCTACCCCATATTTTTATTCAACATATGAAACAGAAAACGAAGCCAGAGTTTCAGACAGGAAAAAGGTTATGATCCTGGGCAGCGGCCCAAACAGAATCGGCCAGGGAATTGAGTTTGATTACTGCTGCGTTCATGCTTCATTTGCCCTTAAAGAAGAAGGCATTGAGAGCATAATGGTAAACAGCAATCCCGAAACAGTCAGCACAGACTATGACACGTCTGACAAGCTTTATTTTGAACCTCTTACAAAAGAGGATGTTCTCCATATAGTAGAGACAGAAAAGCCTGTGGGTGTCATTGTTCAGTTTGGGGGCCAGACCCCCCTGAATCTTGCCGTGCCTTTATCTGAGGCTGGTGTCCCTATTCTCGGCACACAGCCCGAAAGCATTGACCGTGCTGAAGATCGCAAACTTTTTCAGACGATGTTAAAAAAACTGAACCTGGTCCAACCGCAAAACAGTACTGCAATTACAGTAGAAGAAGCCGTAAAAACGGCAGAAGAGATAGGATATCCCGTAATTGTGCGTCCTTCCTATGTGCTTGGAGGAAGGGCTATGAAAATTGTCTATGACCGCAGTGAACTTAAAAATTTTACAAGGCTTGCAATCATTGCATCTCCTGAGCATCCGGTGCTTATTGATAAATTTTTAGAAGATGCTGTCGAAGTTGATGTAGATGCCATTTCTGATGGAAAAACAACTATAATCGGCGGGATTATGGAGCATATAGAAGAAGCAGGTGTACATTCAGGCGATTCAGCCTGCGTCCTTCCCCCTTACAGCCTTAACGCTCAAACTCTCAATGAGATCAGGAATGCTACAATAGCCATGGCATCAGAGTTAAATATCACAGGCTTAATGAATGTTCAGTATGCTATAAAAGATAACCGGCTTTTTGTTCTGGAAGTTAACCCAAGAGCTTCAAGAACAATTCCTTTTGTCAGCAAGGCAACCGGCGTTCCTCTTGCAAAACTGGCCACAAAAGTAATGCTTGGCAGAACTCTAAAAGACCTGGGACTCACCTCTGAAAAAACTCCTTTACATGTTTCAGTCAAAGAGGCTGTTCTTCCTTTTTCCAGGCTGCCGGATGTTGACGCCCTTCTTGGGCCGGAAATGAAATCAACCGGAGAAGTAATGGGAATAGATTCGGATTTTGGCCATGCTTATGCAAAATCCCAGCTCGGAGCCGGATACAATCTGCCGATTTCGGGAATGGTTTTTATAAGCGTAAAAGACCATGACAAAACAGCGGCAGTTGATGTTGCATCCCAATTTCATGAAATGGGTTTTAAGATTATGGCAACCCATGGAACTTCCAGGTTTTTAGGAAACTATGACATACCGAATATTGTAGTAAACAAGGTTTCAGCAGGACGTCCGCATGTAATAGATGCAATTAAGAACGATGAAGTTCATCTGATTATAAATACAGGCTCAGGGGAAAAAACAAAATGCGATGGATATCACATAAGACGCGCTGCCATTAAATTCAACATCCCGTATACAACAACTATAGCCGGGGCAAATGCAATATGTAAAGGTATCGCAGCGCTTACTAGAAAAAAACTTTCTGTAAAATGTATTCAGGAATACCTATAATTGTAACAGCTTAGGATTCGCCCAAAAATAAATTTACATTCAACTTTTGTGATCTGAGATCGAACAAATTCGACCCAAATCTGTGCGCCTACTTGTGAAAGTTAATTCGTCCACGTTCCTAATCAAATTAAAACCATAAAAAATAGAGCTAATATAAAATGGATTTTTTAGATAAACCACGAGAGGCCTGCGGAGTGTTTGGGATATATGACCATCCCGAAGCTGCAAAGCTCTGCTATTTTGGCCTGTATGCTTTACAGCACAGAGGGCAGGAAAGTGCAGGCATAGCTGTTGCAAACGATAATGATATTGCTGCGCATAAAGGCATGGGTCTTGTACCCGATGTTTTTGAAATAAATCATCTGGAAACATTGAAAGGAGGCAGCGCTATAGGGCATGTGCGTTATTCCACAACCGGGAGTTCAACAATTTCAAATGCCCAGCCGTTTGTAGTCCGCCACAGGAATAAATCATATGCCGTAGCCCATAACGGAAACCTCGTGAATGCGCGGGAACTAAAGAATGAACTTGAGGAATCAGGTTCAATCTTCCAGACCACCATGGACAGCGAAATTTTCCTCCATCTTTTTGTCAAAAACATGAAACATGGCTTTGAAAATGCTCTGGTACAAACTGTGTCAAGATTAAAGGGAGCTTTTTCATTTGTCGCGCTTACAAGCAAAGGAGAAATAATCGGCATTAAGGATCCAAACGGATTCAGACCACTGTGCCTCGGAAAACTGAACGATCATTATGTACTGGCTTCAGAAACATGCGCCCTGGATCTTGTTCAGGCTGAATTTGTGCGTGAAATCGACCCGGGTGAAATAGTAATTATAAGCAAAGACGGTATAAAAAGCATTAAAGCGCCCGATACGCCAAAGCAGTCATTCTGCATTTTTGAGTTCATTTATTTTGCAAGACCTGACAGTGTAATATCAGGACAAAATGTTTATCTGATGAGAAAGGCGCACGGCAGATGTTTAGCCAAAGAAGCTCCTGTTGATGCCGACCTCGTGATGCCGTTTCCTGACTCAGGTACATATGCAGCCTTAGGGTACTCGGAAGAATCAGGAATTCCCTTTGAGATGGCCATGATACGAAACCACTATGTGGGAAGAACTTTTATCCAGCCGACCCAAAGCATGCGTAATTTCGGAGTAAGAATAAAGCTTAATCCCATAAAAGAGCTTCTGAAAGGGAAAGATATTATAATAATTGAAGACTCCATAATCAGGGGAACAACAGTTAAAACAAGAGTCAAAGCCCTGCGCAAGCTTGGCGTAAACCGTGTGCACATGCGCGTAAGCTGCCCACCCCATTGCTTTCCATGCTATTACGGAATTGATTTTTCAACAAAAGGTGAGCTGATTGCCTCAAATAAGTCGATCGAAGAACTTAAAAATTTTCTAGGCCTGGATAGCCTTAACTACCTCAGCCTGGAAGGCCTTTTAAATTCAACAGGCTTTTCGGATCCTGGAGATAAATTTTGCAAGGCATGTTTTGACGGATGCTATCCTGTAGAATTCGATACAAAACTTTCCAAAGATTGCCTTGAACGCTAACAACTTATTCAAGCTCCTCTGAAAGAATAATCGCCTCAGCTACACAACGCATTGATTTGCGGGTATCCATACTGCGCTTTCGAATCCAGTGATATGCATCCTCTCCGGTTTTATTCCGCCGATTCATGAGGATATCCTTTGCACGTTCTACCAGCTTGCGTGTTTCAAGTTCCTCCTGGACAACTTTGGTTTTTACCATGAGTTCCGTATTAAGTATCGCTACAGCCGCCTGATTTGCCACAGTAATTATCAGGTTGACTTCTGTTTCAGAAAATTTATGCTGGCATGCTGTAAAACAGTTTAATACACCTATCACTTTTTCATCCTTGACTTGAAGAGGCACGCTAACCATTGATACAAGCCCAACTTTCTTTGCCATTTCTTTTTCCTTGAATATAGGCTCATCAAGTACATTTTCGACGATTAGCGGCCTCTTATGAGTAGCCACAAAGCCGACAACTCCTTCATCCATGTTTAGTGATCTGTCTTTCATATACTCAGGATCAATAGTTTGAGAAGCTTTTAGTCGTATTATTGCTGGATTAGCACTTTCGTCTATAAGCCACAATGAACAAATTTCAACTCCGGTTACCCTTGCCGTAACCATAACAATAAGCTTAAGGATATCTTCCAGATACAGGTCGGAAGTAATGGCCCTGCTAATATCCATAAGAGCTTTTATATATTTGTCTTGAGTTTCGGGCATACTTGTCATTTCCAATATCAAAAAATTATAAAGGTAAAAATTCACAGCATTGTTAATTTTGGATAGTTTTATATATCTCAATATTTTGAAATAATACAATAAAAATTGTTTAAACTTATTTTTATTTAGGAACGTGGACGAAATAACTTCATCAAGTAGGCGCACAGATTTGGGTCGAATTTGTTTGATCTCAGATCACAAAAGTTGATGGAATAGCGAGCTATTTCAATATTTTTGGGATTTGAGATCGAACAAAGGCGGCCTGAAGCT
>JABZFQ010000250.1 GCA_014237365.1 Desulfobacteraceae bacterium
AGAAAGGACGAAGCTTCGGCAATTATGATAGAGAAGGAGCGGTAAACTATGAGTGATTTTATTATTGGTGTTGTAGGCAATCCCAATTGCGGCAAGACCAGCTTGTTCAACGCGCTGACCGGCGCCAGTCAGCGGGTCGGGAACTGGCCCGGGGTCACCGTGGACCGTAAAATTGGTGTGTACAAGCATGAAGGCAAGGAAATTGAGGTAGTCGATCTTCCCGGCATCTACTCGCTTGCTGCGACCTCGATAGATGAACAGGTGGCCAGGGATTACATCCTTTCAGGAGAGGCGGACATTATTGTTAATATTGTAGATGCTTCCAACGTGGAACGGAACCTCTACCTCACGGTTCAGCTTCTTGAGATGAAGGTGCCGATGGTGGTAGCGCTCAACATGATGGACATTGCCAGGAGTCGCAAGATTGATATTGATGTTACTGAATTGTCCAAACGGTTGGATTGCACAGTTCTTCCCGTCGTTGCTACGAAACAGGAAGGTGTTCAAGAACTCAAGTCAATGATCAATAAAGCCTGTGAGGAAAAATCTGTTTCAGATACCAGGGTAATGTATCCTGCTGAAATCGAAAAGGCCATTGATGAATTGGTTCCGGTCATACAGAATACGGTTGACAGCAGGAAGATGGACGCACACTGGGCTGCGCTCAAGCTTCTTGAAGGCGACGAACTGATGTCCAGCTTCGTGGAAGATGACACCTGCGAGATTGTTGCCCGTTGCCAAAAAGAAATTGAAGACAAGATAGGTGATGAAGCCGATATTATTGTGGCTGACAGCAGGTATGGACTTATCACGTCGTTGACCATGGACACGGTCAAAAAGGCTACCCAGGTGCGGAGAACCGTATCAGACAGGATCGACAGGATTGTGCTCAATCGTGCCATGGGGATACCCATCTTCCTGGCGGCCATGTACCTGATGTTTATGATCACCATTAACCTTGGAGGCGCGTTCATCGACTTTTTCGACATATTCGTCGGCACCATATTTGTAGATGGGTTTGCAACAGTGCTTTCCACCATTGGTGTTCCTGACTGGCTGAATACTATTCTCGCCGGCGGACTTGGAGGCGGCATTCAGACTATTGCCACATTCATTCCGCCTATCGGCTTTATGTTTCTTTTTCTTTCCTTTCTTGAGGACTCAGGCTATATGGCCCGTGCTGCATTTGTTATGGACAGGTTTATGAGGTTTATCGGATTGCCGGGCAAATCCTTTATTCCTATGCTCGTGGGCTTTGGTTGTAATGTTCCGGCCATCATGGCAACTCGAACTCTGGAGAATCAACGGGACCGTACGCTGACCATCATGATGAATCCCTTCATGTCTTGCGGGGCGCGTTTGCCGGTTTATGCGCTTTTTGCTGCCGCGTTTTTTCCTGTTGGCGGGCAAAACCTGGTCTTTGGTCTGTACTTACTCGGCATCGGCTTTGCGGTTCTGACAGGACTGGTATTGAAAAATACCCTGCTTACAGGAGGCATCACACCATTTGTGATGGAGCTTCCACCTTATCATATTCCAACACTAAGAGGGGTGCTTTTGCGGACATGGGATCGGTTAAAGACCTTTATGTTCAGGGCCGGCAAAGTGATTATTCCCGTGGTCGTGGTTTTGAGTTTTCTTAACTCCCTGGGAACCGATGGTACTTTTGGCAATGAGGACACCGACAAGTCCGCACTAAGCGCTGTCGGAAAATCAATCACACCTGTTTTCAAGCCTATGGGAATTGCCGAGGAAAACTGGCCCGCAACTGTAGGAATTTTCACTGGAATATTTGCGAAAGAAGCCGTGGTGGGGACTCTGAATTCTATGTATTCCCAAATGGATATAAGTCTCGCTGATGAGACGGCAGAAGAGCCGTTCGATTTTTGGGGTGGTATTAAAAGTGCTTTTGCCAGCATTCCGGACAACCTGGCAGGTCTGGCCGGCACATTACTTGATCCCCTCGGGATCTCTGTCGGTGATGTAAGCAGTATTGATGTGGCTGCGGAGAACCTGGAAATAGACGCCGGCGTCTTGGGCTCCATGTCCAAGTTGTTTGACGGCAAAATCGGGGCATTTGCCTATCTTCTTTTCATCTTGCTCTATTTCCCATGTGTGGCCGCGATAGCTGCGGTCTATCGCGAGACCAATCTCAAGTGGTCTGTCTTTATTTGTGCCTGGACGACAGGTCTGGCATACATGGCCGCGGTATTATTCTATCAGCTTGGCACAATAGGTCGCCATCCAGTATCATCTTTATCATGGATTGGCATCATGCTTGGCATTTTCGCTGCTGTGGTGTTCGTCATGAGATACCTGGGCCAGGGAGAAAGAAGAGCCGAACACGCTATTTTTGGAGCGGCAAGGGCATAGAATTCAGGGGTTAGATCGTGATCCTTTCAGATATAAGGAAATACCTTTCCGAAAACAGGATAGTGAGCTTGAAGGACCTGTCCGTCCATTTCGATATCGAACCGGATGCCATGCAGGGGATGCTCCAGGAATGGATTCGGAAAGGGAAGGTTCGAAAGTGTTCCGGAGAACCCCATTGCAGTTATGCATGTGCGCAATGCTCGGATCCTGCCGCTATGGAACTATATGAATGGACTTAACCGATCGAGGCGTGGGGAAAACGCTTCTCATTATTGGCATACACATAGAGGAGCTTCGTTTTGGGGAAAGAGTTGCGGAAGGTGCGAAAGAGCTTGGAATAGATGTGTTGCGTATTGAACACGGACTGTCCAATGACCGGTTCCTTTACAGCAATCTCTTCTACCACGATACCTTTCTCCGGGAGCTTTATCTACAGACGCACATGCAGATTCGGGGAAAATACAGCATTGCAATAGACCTGCATACAGGGTTTAACCAGGCGGGTTGTTGCGCGGACGTATTTTGTAAGGAGACCTGCGTTCTTGACTGCCTGCATTGTGTTTTGCAAAACAGGCTTATCGGAGGCAGCCTGCTATTGAAAAAAGTCCGTTTGCTGAAAATCGTCAAAAATGTGGCCGTACGTCCAAAGCTTGCAGATGTGAGCTACTTGCGTTGCAAGACCTTTATACCGGAAACTGTTTGGAAAGGACGCCATTATCACTACGTGGGGCTTGAGATATACTTGCCCAGGCCGGGCCAGGAAAGTCGAGAAGACTGGCTCTTTGCCCGGCAGTTGGTGAAGTGCATACATGAGTGCGGCAAAAAACTTAAGAGGAACAAAAGCAATGAAATCCGTGGAAACTGCCAGGGAAAACCGGTTTGAGATTGCCCATGAGATTTCGGGAAGAATTCGAATTCTCAGCTCATCTCTTAGTGATCCCTATCTGGACACTCGTTATCTTGAAGCCTATATTGAGGGACTTCCAGGGGTGGAAACTGTGCGTTTAAACAAGATGGCTGGATGTATCGTGGTTACGCACGACGACGAGCCGGATACCAGGGCAAGTATTCTCGGAATTCTGGAAAATCCGCCCCGGGAATTTTTTTGCACCCGATACGACCTGTCTAATCCACCGGATCTTACGAACACCTTCAAGGTCGGCACAGTTCTTTTCTCTGTAGTATTTCTTCCCAGGCGGCTGAAGGCGATTTTGTCCTGGATTACAGCCGCTCCGATCATATCGAAAGGGATCAAGAGCTTTTTTGCCGGAAAGATTACAGTTGACATTCTTGATGCCAGCGTGGTTGGCTTTACTCTGCTGAGAGGAGACTATTTTGCAGGCAACGCCATCGTTTTGCTACTGACCTTTGGCGAGTATCTCGAAGGGCTTACCGAGCACAGGTCCAACAGGCTTCTCCTGAGTCTTTACAAGCACGAAGCGGATGTGGTCTGGATTGAGGTGGAGGGAGTTGAGACAGAAATTCCGGTCAGGGATGTGCGTATTGGTGATATAGTTATTTGCGGGCACGGTGAACTTATTTCTGTGGACGGTGTTGTGGCGGAAGGATCTGCTACCGTCAACCAGGCCTCCATTACAGGGGAGCCCTTGCCAGTGGACACCACTATCGGTGACGAGGTCTTTTCAGGAACGTTTATTGAAGAGGGTCGTATCAAAATCAGGGCCGGCAGGGTCGGCGCTGAAGCTACAACAGCCAGGATCAGTCAGTATATAGAAAAATCGCTGAACAATAAGTCGATTGTTCAAACCGAGTCCTCTGCCCTTGCGGATCGTCTTGTTCCCATCACCTTTGGGATGGGGATCGCCATTCTCGCAGTCACAGGCGACTTCCGCAGGGCATCAGCCGTGCTGACCGTGGATTACTCCTGCGCATTGAAACTCGTGAGCCCGGTGGCCGTAAAAACCGGTATGAGCTCAGCGGCCAAGGGGGGTGTTATCATCAAGGGTGCGTCTGCATTTGAGGCCGTTGCAAGGGCAGATACCTTTGTTTTCGACAAGACCGGAACCCTTACAAAAGGATCTCCTGAGGTCACGGATGTAATTTCATTCAATGGCAGCACAGCAAAAGAGGTTCTCAGCCTGGCAGCCGCAGCAGAAGCCCATTATCGTCATCCTGCGGCTACAGCGATACTCGAAGAAGCGGCACGTCGCAAGATAACGGTTTCCCAGGCGGCTGAATGCGATTTTATTGTTGCACATGGGGTCTCGGCATTTGTCAATTCGTTTAATGTGCTGGTGGGCAATTTTCATTTTATCGCGGAAGACGAAGGGATCGATTGCTCTGTGAGCGAGGCCAGTGCCGAAAAACTGCGATCCCAGGGAAAGAGCCTGCTTTATGTGGCCAGAGAGGAGAAGCTCATCGGTCTGATAGCGGTTCGCGATATTGTTCGGCCAGAGGCCGCAGCAGCACTGAAGAGGCTCAAAGCGGCAGGAGTGAAACGCCTCGTTATACTGACCGGCGATCAGAAAGAAAGCGCCGAGGCCCTGGCCCTGGAGCTGGGTCTTGATGAAATCCACTGGAAGCTTTTGCCCGAAGACAAGGGCGATATCATCGAGCAGTTGCAGGAGCAGGGTCATGTTGTGGCTTTTGTTGGGGACGGCGTTAACGATGCGCCGGCCCTTGTCAAGGCAGACGTTGGAATTTCCATGCCGGGAGGTGCTGATCTTGCCAAAGAATCGGCACATGTGGTATTACTTAACGAAGACCTGACGTCTCTTGCCTTTTCCCGTGAGGTTTCTCAGAAGGTTATGTCAGTTATAAGAAAGAACTTTTACATGAATCTGAGCATCAACTCCTTTGCTTTACTGCTTGCAGTATTCGGGTTTGTGTCACCGCTTACGGCAGCGCTCATACATAACTGCAGCACGATCGGGCTACTTGGCTACGCTCTTAAAGCCACATCCATCAAGCCACGGGATAAACAAGATTTGTAACTATTCAGGTAGATAGACTGAAGGCCAAAGGCTGAAGGTAAAAACCACACCCAATTGAAAACAGTTATTGGAATGGGGGATCGAAAAAATGATGACCCTTGAAGAAGCTCACGCAGGTGACATCCTGCGCTTGGTCCGGATCAGTGACAGCAAACTCGAAAAAAACCTTAACAGAATCGGGTTGTCGCCAGGATCAACATTTGTCAAGTTTCAGAAAGAAGAAATCGGGTATCAGTCAGTCCGCGTGCGGGGCGAGAAAACAAACGTTGTTCTTGGCGGGGGGATGAGCGCCAAGATTATCGTAACAAGGGCCGACGGCAGCAAGACACCTCTTTTTGAGATGAACTCAAAGGAGGAAGGCAGGATTGAAGCCTTATCAGGTGGGCCCAAACTACATGAGACACTGGAAACACTCGGGCTGAAGATCGGAGATCGCATAAAGTTTTTGCGCAAGCTGCCTCCGATGGAATACGTGACCGTCTTAGACAAGAAAAGGCACCTCCATCTACAGGAAGGGATAGCTTCGAAAATTTGGGGCGTGACTGAAAACCAGGAAATTCAATTTACATCGGCCAGGGTCTGGAAGGAATTTAAAGTGTGTAAACTGCTCGGAGGAACTCGTGCCCAGAGGTATCTGACGAATTTAGGAATCAAACCGGGGACATCCTTGATCCTGATAGGAATAGAAGAGGGCAAACGAATTGGGTATGGTCCAAAGGGCCATATTGCCATAGAAACCAAGGACGGATTTCATATCTATCTTGGCCCGGTTGAAGCCGATTCCATATATGTGGATGTGGTGTAATAGTGGCCGACTACTTCACCACGCCTTAGCAAAGAAAAGTGGAAATATCTATTATGCAAAAAAAAATAACTATTATATTCACCATATCCATCATCCTTCTGGTAATATTTTGCAGCATTGCTTTGTCACACCCGCATGTTTTTATCGCTCAAAGGATAAAAATAGTTTTTGATGATCAAGGGCTTGCAGGCTTCAACATTTACTGGACGTTTGATGATATGTTTGCCAGCATGATAGCCGGCGATTATGACAAAAATCAAAACAAAGTTTTAGAAAAAAGTGAAGTAGCGCTAATAAAAAAAGAGGCTTTTTCATATGTATCCAACTACAATTACTTTACTTTTGTGAAAATTGATGGGAAACTTTTTGATGTTAAGTTTATTCAAGATTTTTCGGCTGAGTTTCATGATAAAAAATTAGTTTACAAGTTTTTTATCCCTTGTCATGTTACGGCCACAAGTAACTTTAAACATGTTACTGTTGCCTCATATGATCCATCGTATTACAGCGCTATTTTCTTTGCGAATAACGGTTCAGTATCATTAGATCATTCTGAACCCTTTAAAGTAAAAACGGCTATTAAAGAAGATAAGTCAACATCAATATACTATGGACAAATCAATCCATGGGCGCTATTTTTGGATTTTCGCACAAAACAATGAAACAATCTGTAATCTTTCTAATTTTATTGTTATTTTTTTCGATTGCCACTTTGGCAAGTGCCAACAATCCTTTTACAACAAAGCCGGAAAATCAGCATGTTGCATCCATGCCTGTTATTAGCAATAAATTTTTTGCGAAAATAATTATATGGCAGCATAAATTAAAAGCAAAAATGTCTTCACTTGTCCGGCAGGCTGAATCGACAGGAAGCATAAAACCATTATTGCTGCTTATTATGGCCTCATTTGCATACGGAGTAATCCACGCTGCCGGCCCTGGTCATGGGAAGGCCATTGCCTTATCTTACGTATTGTCACAACGGCCTTCATATATCCAGGGTCTGCTGTTCAGTAATTGCATGGCCCTATTTCACGGCGCTTCAGGTATTATTTTCGTGCTTGTTATACGCTTTGTTCTAAAAACAAACATTATCAAAAACCTTGAAACCGTCACAAACATAACCCAGGTCATCAGTTACAGCATCATCACCTGTTTTGGCCTTGGCATTTTTATACACAGCATTTACAAATTGATAAAAAAAAATGACCAAAAACAGCACACATATGAAACTTTTAAATCTGGTAAATACACTAATCCTGTTCTGTTAGCGCTTGTTGTCGGCAGTATTCCCTGCCCAGGCGTTGTAATGGTTATGCTGTTTACATTATCAATGGATCTAATTGCCCTTGGGATAATATTAGGGATAACCATTTCAATCGGAATGGCGCTTACAGTATCAATTGTTGTATTAATCACCATATCAGGAAAAATAGCCTCACTTACCGCAATTTCAAAAAACAGTAAACGGACAGTTCTTATTGAATTCGGCATTGAAGTATTTTCCGGTCTATTGTTAATGACGCTCGGAATATTATTTTTAGGAGCAAATTTATAAACCTTGCACACCACGCAACATACGGGTCCGTACTGAGCGGTTCGGCTGAAACATGTTACCGGCATCCCGTGCACTGAGATGAAATGTCCTGAAAACTTTGAGCACATAGGTTTCTTTTGTTTTTGACCCACTCAATAGTATGGCAAGAAAATTATTTGGGATTAAATTGAAAAAAAGGTTGATAAACATCTCTTTTTTAGTTGGGAATTTCTAACAATATTTTATTGTATAGGAAGTTATAAAATTATGTTTTCTGTATTCGTCCACTAATTTCACGAATTTACACTAAATAGTGTCCGAACGAAAACTAGAAAATTTTTTCAAGTTCAAGGAAGGCGCAAATTTTAACCGCAGGAATACATTGAGTATTTTGAGGATTAAATTTTAAGCCTAACGCAGAAATTGGGAAAATTAGCAGTTTTCGTTCAGGCACTAAATAGAAACTAATGATTAGTGCTGATTCGTGAAATTAGTGGACAAATTAATGTTTTTTATTTTTTAATTATTAATATAAGGAGTAATGGTTATGTACAAACGAAATGGGATTATAATTGGAATTACGCTCTTTTTAGCAATGTTCATTCTTAATTCTAATGCTTTTGCAATAAGCCGGGAAACCGAACAACTGCTGAAAATTCTGGAAAAGAAAAATATCATTACCGACAAAGAATCTGCCGACATGAAGCAGGAAATGGAATCTTCTTCGCAAACTGGAGACAAGGAAGCCTATGATGGCTTGCTTGGTAAATGGGCGGATAAAATACTTCCCAGCGCTTGCATAGAGGTCGAGGCTTCTTATGAAGACTACAATTTTCATGATCCATCAGTAAGAGACACGGACACAAGTGATTTTGTTCTTGCAACAGTCGAAATCGGCTTTGATGTTGATATTGCAAAGCATGTTAAAGCAAGTCTTTTCTTTTTATATGAAGAAGACGATACAGAATTTGATGTGGACCAGGGAATCATCACAATTGATGGAGCGGATGTGGTGCCTCTTTATGTTGATTTAGGGAAAATGTATATCCCTTTTGGAAAATTTGAGAGCCATTTTATTAGAGATCCTCTTACCTTGGAGCTTGGAGAAACAAACGAAAGCGCTGTTGTTGGAGGTTTCAGGAATGACCTGCTGGAACTTTCCGTTGGTGTCTTCAATGGAGATATAGATGAAACAGGAGAGGATGATCATATAGATAATTACCTTGCAAGCGCATGTTTTACTCTTCCGGAAACAACAGTACCTGATTTGGGTTTAACTGCCGGAATATCATGGGTATCAAACATTGCCGACAGTGACAGCCTTCAGGAAGAATTAGCGGGAGCAGGAACAATCAAAAATCATGTTGACGGGTTCAATGCATTCATAATTGCTTCTTTTCTGGATAGATTTTTCTTCAATGCAGAATATCTCGGAGCCATTAATCATATTGAAATGGATACGTTTGACGAAGGGGAATCCTATAAACCGGAAGCCTGGACTATCGAGCTTGCTTATGGTGTTACCGACAGTCTGAATCTTGCTGTTTGTTATGAGGGAAGTGATGACTGTGATGATTTTCTGCCCCAAAAACAATTTGGCGGTGTCGTCAGTTATGATCTGTTGGAAAACACATCTGTTGCGCTTGAATACTTATACGGCAAATTTGAAAATAAAGACACAAGGCATTTGATGACTACCATGCTTGCTATAGAATTCTAAATTTAAGTGCTTTTGTCAGGTTGTTGACAACTCTTTAAAAAAGCCTTGACAGAGGTTATTTTTTGGATTAATAGACATTTCTATCTAAATTAGAATAATAAAACTTTAAGGGACATCTTACGGTTGCCGCATAGACGGCAAAAGTGAAGGCGTAACTTGGATTGCGATAAGCAATCGGGTTGCGCCTTTTTTGTTTTAGTCCCTCCGCTGAAGGTCAGAAGGTCAGAAGGTCAGAAGGTCAGAAGGTCAGAAGGTCAGAAGGTCAGAAGATTGGAAGATTGGAAGATTGGAAGAGAGTAAATGCCCTTATCTCGTGCCCCTGCAGATGAGAAACTTTCCGACAGCCGGCACTGGGCAAAAACAGACGATGATGGGACAGTCGATGGTTGGGAGCTTGGTTATGATCCCCCACCCCAGAAAAGGATTAATAAGTTACTCATTTTCAATTACCTCTATCTAAAATCACAGCTAAAAGAAAAGTTGTAAAGGAATGTCTTACGGTTTGAGGGAAGTGTGGAAGTAATTGTCAGTGCGATGGTAGTTGCAGGAACAAGAATTATTGGCAGTAAAGGAGGCAACATGGCAAAGGTGGGAAAGAGGGTCAGAAGCGATTGGGCCATAGGAGCCCACACAGTAAATTCCTATAAGGCCAGAGTCGGCGATCCGGCTGTAAAAAGAAAAAGGAGGAGTTCAAAAGAAATATGTGGCGTTCTTGCTAGGGCTCTAAACAAGGTAAAAGGTCATGGCAGGGATGTAGATGTCAGATCGAAAAGGTTCAACGGCAAAGCAAAAATTAAACAATTATACAAAATCAATCTTTTTAAGTCGGATTATTATATACTATGTTCCAATCAGGTAGTGATTACGCTATTTACTTCCGAAATGATTGAAAAGGATGCCAAAAGAGGCGGGTTGATATTTTTAGGCACTGAACCCTTTGAAGAAGTGAAAAACTATTATCCTCAACTTGATTCCAGATGCCCTATGCTTGCAAGTGGCCGAATGTATTAGTAAAACATTGAAACAAAGGAGTGTTACATCATGGCATCTAATTTTAGAATCTATGTTCAAAGAAATAGCGACGATCTTCACATAAAATTAGAGGGTGATTTCGACGGGACCTCTGCATGCCAACTGCTTGACGTTATGAAAGAAAATCAGCGTGGTGTATCAAAGATTTTTATAGATACCAGTTTACTTGACTATATATATCCTTTCGGGCGGGATGTTTTTCACAATAATCTTAAGGCTGTTGACGTACAACAGACTTCTCTTCTATTTACTGGAAACAGCACATTACAACCGGCTCAGGAAGGGAACAGATTATGTTGATCCGAGGGATGAGATGAGGACAGTCCGATCTCACACGATATCAAAAAGTTCCTGGATAATCTGTTTGTCTGTGGTCAGCCTCTGGATTATGGTTGTTTTGCCTGTTTCGGCCTTTTCGCCAAGGAGGAGGAGTTTGAGTCCCAATGGTACGATTTCTTTGTGGTAGCGGATCATCTCGGTTAGAATGCCGGCAAAATTGTCGATACTGCGATTCATGAATTCTGTCAACTTGAACCTGTTTTGTCTGAGGTTTTTAAGTAAGTAGGTAACGCAGGAACTCAGCATGGCATAAGATTGAATTTTGGATAAGCTTTTGAATTGAATCGAAGTATGGTTGCTGAGGATTTCTGCGGCATTCCATTTGGCGTACAGCTCATAATATTCTATAAATCTGGTGGTTGCCTCTGTGCCGACATGACCTGTCAAAATGGTAAACATGATCTGATTGCTCAGGGATTCTCCAAAGGAATCAATGGTCATAGAGGCATAGCTCCACGATCTTGGAGATGGCCATGACCCGGATTCTATCGGTTTTCCTGTAAGAAATTCCGGATAGTTCTGGAGGAAGGTGATGATATCGCTTCGGATTCCATTTTTTAATGCGTAATCTTGCATCCACTGGTCAACGTCTGCATGGAGCTCGACAAAAAACATCCGATTGGCAACAGGCGCAAGAATTTCCTGGAAACCGGCTTTATCATTACCCCTGTTGCCTGCTAAAATAATGGCAACATTTTTTGGCAGCCTGTGGTCGTGGATAGATCTATAGGTTAAAAGCTGAAACATATAGGCCTGAATCTGGCGGTTGCACAGATGGGCATCATCCAGAAACATAATAATCGCATCTTGATCGGATTTTGGGAAAACCTCTAGATGATTGAAGTTAAAGATTTCCGGCCTCGACCACACGATAAACTCAGTCTTTGTATCCTCTTCCTTTCCAATCTTTGGCAGTCCTGTAATTTGTTCCAGCATGATCGTGGCCATATAAACCACCTTCAGGCCCCAGCCCCTGTCTTTGCAAATCTGACGAATCACTTCGGATTTCCCAATGCCCGGTGCGCCTGACAGCCAGGGTATAGAAGACAAATGCCCATTATGGTTTGCATCGCACTGAAGCATAATGCTTCGGTCCACAAAGCTTGTTGCCTGATTCAAGTTCAGGGTCGTTTCCATATGATCTCCTTGTTAATATTATTAGTCATTAGTTCAATCCACCAATCATCCAGCAACCAGTAACCAGTAACTAACGGAAGTTAATTACCTTTCCTATTATTCCTTCCGGCAATGATCCGGCATTTGTAAGATATATTTTTGGTATAAAACCGGGGAGTAAATCTTGAGATTTCGGGATGTCAGACTCCATATCGGTAATACCTATATAGGCTGAGACTAAATCCCCTTCATTAGACCTGACGTACCGCATAATTTCTTTAAAAACATTTCTATGAGAAGTACCCCCTGAGTGTCTTCTCTCGAGCAATGTCTTTTTTTCACAGGGTCCTATGTTTTCGTATTCTTTAGTCCAGGTAACATTTACATCATGTTTGATCACATAGATTTTTTTGTATTTGTTTTTAGCCTGACAGATAATATCTATAGCGCTGGCGACTGTCCTGTCAGACATCGATGCCGATTCATCAATACTCATAATAATGGTTCCCAGCCTCGGTTCTTCTGTGTAGCTTGGCAGGTAGGGAAGTCTGTCTGCGTTAACCAGCCAGGATAGCCTTGGTTTGCTCCATGTCAGTTCGGCAGATCTGTCTAAAGCCCTGTTCAGGGAGTCTCTCAATATCCTTTTCCAGTCAACTTTTACACCAGACAACAAACTTAAGAATTTTCTTGATTCCATTGAAGTCTGGTCACGAAGCGCTTCTTCAAACATTCGTTTAAACAGGAATATTTCATTTTTTTGCTGTTTCGTTGATTCAAAGAAAAGATCCTTATCTTTTGGCCTTACAGGTGAATTGCCTTCAACGTCCTCTTTGATCCCTTCTTGTTCATCATCGTTTTTTTCGTCAAAAAACTCTTTGTCATCAGATGATTGACTGCCCATTGTAGGCATGCCTTTAATATCAGTTCGTCTGATTGTTTCTTTGCGAAGCATAACTTCAGATCGAACAACGCGTGGCATTCCATTCAGATGTTGTTTAGACAAGGCATTGTTTTTGTCTTCGGAGAACATATCCTGCGTGACCCTGGAAATAATGTCGGAGGTTTTAGCAAGTTCGTCATATATTTCCTCTTCCAGCATGCTGGAGTATTTGGAATCAAACAGGAAACGGTCCTCACCTGAAAACATCTTGTGAGGATCATATTTGATCAGGTTTTCGTCAAACAGTCTGCTGAGGTAGAGGAGAAGACCGTTAACCATATAATCGGTGGCCATATCCCACAGTGTATGATCCCGTTGTTTGCGCCTTGCATCATGAAAAAACATTATGTGGCAAATTTCGTGTAATAAAAGGAAGGTTACAGCCTCTTCATTGTTTCTGGCCTTCAGAAACCTGCTCTTTTTATTAAGGTAGATGGTATCTGTCCCTCTGAAAACGGTAATGTCTTCATCCAGATTCAGAAAATGTATGTCATAATTCAAAAGAGCGAGCCCCATTGGCAAGCAATTGGGATCTCTAAGCATTCTGGAAATAATTCTTTTTATGATTCCATTTGCATCCATTTTTCGTTTCTCGTTACTGGTTTCTCGTTGCTGTCTAATCTTCTAATCTTCAGCCTTCAGCCTTTGACAGGAGCGTTCACTTTGCCAGTTTATATAAGAGATAATCCTGTGCCCAAATATCTTTGAAATCTCCACAGTGCATCTTGAGCAGCTCGCATAATCTGTCGGTCAGTTGAAAATAGTCTGTGCAATACCAAATCGGAAAATAAGCAACGCAGTATCGGATCAGTATCTCCTCAACACTTATATTGCCAAAGAGGAATTTTGTGCCCCAGGGGAGTTTTTCATCATCCCACCAGGTTTCAAATTTGTCATTGAAATCTTTAATAAGGTATATAATATTTGTTTCCCAGGGAAAGGATTTCGGATCCCACCAGGAGTCGAAATGCTCTTTGCAATAATTCATCAAAAATCTTGTTGACCGCGGTTTCCAGTCGAATCTTTCAGGATCCCACCAGATGTGGAAATATTGACGGCAGTAACGAATCAGGTCGCTGCTCGACTGCCAGTTATACCTGTCAGAATCCCACCACTGCTCAAAGTGGTGACTACAATATCTTGGCAAGTACTTGCTGTACGTCCAATCAAATTTTTCCGGATTCCACCACTGGCGAAAGTCAGAGTCAGTGTGAACATCAAAACCCTTCAAAAAGCGATAATCGAACCGGTTTTCACTATATCTATGCATTTCCATAGTCATTCTAATAATGCCCAAATAACCATAAACAGCATTCCTGCCACGCTGCCAACATATACGATCCATCCGATTCTGTCTAGTTTATTGATTGTTTCCATCATGCACGGTCTCCTTTCACGCCAAGTAGTTTCCAGGGCAACTGTAGTATCTATTTGGGTTCAATATCCTGTTTTGAAAAGCATCGGCGATCAATTTCAGCTTTTATCTTGGCGCTCAAGCTGTTTCTTTGATTCAGGTGTGAACCGAAATTAATGTATCCTGGCTGGATACCTGAACTGTTACCGGAGCAAGTTGCAGAAAGGATAGCCCTCTCGAAAAGCTGTTTTGACTCTTTGGTTGTCATGATATCTCCTTTGTCTGGTTTTTAGGGGTCAGCAGATGCCAGGCCTCCTTGAATAAGGAGTACTTGCTTTTACCAGGCCATGCATCGGGTAAAAGGTAAATTCTGTATTTTGGCATGGCAAGCCGCGGAATAATGTAATGGATACTTTCTCCATTGTTTCTGCAAACGCAAATGATAAAGTCAAAATTTTGACTTGCTTCAGTTGTATTGGTGATGCGGAAATATCGCTTTTTTCCGATCATGAGAGGCGTTGAGGTACACTTGAGAAGAAGCTTGTAACCGTTCGTCAAAATTTCATACGGATGTTCCCGAGTTCTGAGATGTGGAGTTAAGCCCATGGACTCCATTTTTGTTTTGACCTTTATCAATAGATCAAGACGTTTGGATTTTTTCCTGTTAGCAAGCCTTTTGCGCCTTCTTAGTTTTATCTTGCTTTGGAAGGCTTCAGTATAGGGGTATCCATAGACCTTTTTATATACCTGCCGGGCGTATTCTCTGGAAAACCCGAAATGTCTGGCTACGCCAGCCAGACTATTGTCTGGATTCTCTATGATGTTTTTAAATTTCTTCACAGCGCCGGCACCGTAAGTCCGTTCAAACTGTCTTAGAAATCCGGCAGTCTTCTTTATTTCAAAGGTTTTTTTCAACTTTCCGATAAATGACCCATTTACATTTAAAATGCCGGCTAGCTCGTAATTGTAAAGGTTTTCCATCTCTACTTTCTGTTTGATAAATTTATATAGTTCCATATTAAATTGCTCTTTTACATAAGCTTCCAGTTGTATCGTCGTCATCTTAAACCTCACATTTTTCAGTTTATATAAATTTTCTGGTGCGTATCTCCGCGGTTCACTCCGCGTTCCTAAACATTATCAATTCGTTTTTGTATTTTTTGATAATGCCTGTGAAATAGAGCTCAAACTGGAGCTGGGAAGCATATGGACGCGCTTGCAATATTTTTTGCATAGCTTTTTGACGTTTAAACAGGCATTGTGGCTATTGCAGTTGACCGGGCACAAAACCATGTCCGAGCGCCTGACCAGTACCTCCAGGCCATGTTTTCCCCAACCATCATGATATTCAAAGACAGCGCCTTTTTTTTCGATTGCCCGGCGGTAAAATGCTTTGATTTTGGTTATTCCACCTACAATAAGAATACGTTTTCCGCAAAAATCGAATAATGGACAAGCCTCTGCTCCCAATGTTCGTTTTTGCACCGGTCCTAGTTTACGATTACGCCTGTTGTTGCGGGCTTGAACGTTAGTAACCTGCATTGATATTCCTCCTTTTCAATATCTTTGAACCTAAATTGAGCGATTTTTTACTCGACCTGCATCAATCTTTTGCGCATCAAGGACTTGCGAAAAGTCTCGACATATCCATTGGTATACCTGCACTTTTCGCAAACCTTGCTGTATCAAAGTCTCGGCACATTTCTTCGCAAAAAATCGCCCAACTTAGGTTGAAATAAAAAAAGGCATGATAGAAACCGGTTTTCTGCTGTTTCCAATCACGCCTTCACTTTTTTCGCCTCTGCGAAAACCGTAAGACATTCTTTTACTTTTTTCCTGAATAAAGATGACCTCCGGATAATCTTTTATCATAGAGGTCAATCATTAGGAACGGGGACGAAATAACTTCCTCAACTATGCATCACAGCTTCAAGCCATCTTTGCACGATCTCAAATCACAAAAATATCGAAATAGCCTGCTATTCCATCAACTTTTGAGATTTGAGATCGAACAAATTTGACCCAAATCTATGCGCCTACCTGGGGAAGTTATTTCGTCCCCGTTCCTTATTATTTCATGGTTTCATATAAGGGTTTGGTAAAAAATTAGATTAAACAAAATAAGTTAGATATGTCTAATTTAACATAGAAAAAAACCTTGTCAAGGTTTTTTTGATGATTTTGTAAAAAACTTTTAATTTCTGTCAGGGTTTAATTCCCAGCAGCTTGTTGCGATTCCTTAGGAACGGGGACGAAATAACTTCCCCAAGCAGGCGCATAGATTTGGATCAAATTTGTTCGATCTCAAATCTCAAAAGTTGATGGAATAGCAGGCTATATGTTCTTTAACGGACCCAAGGACTCCAGGCTTGGCCAGTTCAGCCATAATGGTTCAATTTGCTTCCATGTCAGCAACAAAGCGGCAGGGCACACCCAAGACAGCCGCTGAAGTTTCTAATACTTCATCACAAATCACTATTTCCATTCCAGCCCCGAAGCAGCACGCCAAGTGTAAGGCATCGAGGGTACGAAGAGCTGTTTTTCTGGAAGAAATCCACTTTTGCGTTTGTCGATAGTATTTCGTACTGATGGAAAGCCGCCTGAACAGACCTGAACGGGTATCCTCTGCAAAGGCGTTTTCCACCAGACTGGCCTGCGCCTCAGTGATTTCCTTCATGCGGATCCAACGGGAAAGGGCATAAGCAAACTCCAATCCGGTAAGATCGCTGATGCCAACGGGAAATCTGAGTGATGACAGAAAATCCTGTATCGTATGACTTATTATCTCAAAATTTAAACAAATTTAAATAGTTATAGCTGTATGATAAATTTTGGAACTATTTGCTTTTAAATGAATGACATTGGGAGATCACTCCCGGGGAAATATGCTGTGACTGCGTCAATTTCACTGGGCACGGAGGTCGGAGGTGAGAGGTCAATTACTAACTGCTAATTGGTCTGAGGTTTTACGCTCAAATATCCTGTGATTAGCTATAAACTTACCTGAAACAGGTAATTGAATTTCCTCTTTCTTATCTATTATTCTGTGCTTAAAATTTAATATGGTAAGTCCTATAACTTCATCTGTATCCGGGTCCAACTGCAGAAAAATGTCATTGTCTGTATTGAACCCTATTGCTTCTTTATTTTCCCCAAAATATAGATTCATTTCATCCGACATGGGATCATATTTGTATGTTAGTCTTTTTTCCATAGAAGCTCATCTCCTTTATTGAAGTTAGGAACGGGGACGAATTAACTTCCGCAAGTAGGCGCACAGATTTGGGTCGAATTTGTTTGATCTCAGATCACAAAAGTTGATGGAATAGCGAGCTATTTCAATATTTTTGTGATTTGAGATCGGACAAAGGCGGCCTGAAGCTGTGATGCATAGTTGCGGAAGTTATTTCGTCCCCGTTCCTTATATACGAGAAATGAGGTCTTGATATATAAGGCATCTTTCACAATATCAGGACTTGCTACAACCATTAGGTATTTTGGCCTTGGAGAAATGCTTAGGTTTCTATAATAAAGCAAAGATTTTTGGTAGTCCCTACAAAATAATGCAGGTGATTAAAATTATAATACACCAGCGATGCAGATGGAACTTACAAATTTTACACCAAGATGAAAAAAAGGAAATTGGCGTAAGTTTTAATCTCTTGTAATCATTAAACAAACGGTAATAATGGTGGTGGAGGCGGCGGGAGTCGAACCCGCGTCCGAAAATATTCCACACAGGCATCTACATACTTAGCCTGAACTTTAGTTTTCGCCTATTCAAGTCTCCTCCAGGCAGGATGCTTGAAAAGCTATCCTGTTTAAGTTTCGCTAAGGAACGGGGAAGTTATTTCGTCCTCGTTCTTAATCCTGAAACAGGAAATCAGGAAAAGCTATCCTGCTAATCGTCGCCCTTACCGGATGCGCAGGAATAACCCGGCAGAACGTTAGCCTAAGCGGCTAAAGCGTAATTATAATCATCTGCGATTATATTTATGTCCCAACCTTTTTTACGAGTAGGCAGGAGCTCGGTATGCAGCCAATGCTTCTTTATTTCCGTCGAAGCCATTTCGCCCCCATAGTGAGGAAATTTGCAGATATATTGAAAAGAACATTATGAAGACCTCTAAAGCATTTTCTAAAAGACTTCATATAATACAAAAATAAGGGATAAATGTTTTAATGTCAAGCTCGAAAGGTTGATAAAAAAGTTGTAAGGAACGTTGAACCGAAAAAAACGCAATTTATGACCTTCCGAGGTAGTCACTGATTTTCTTTTTTTTCTCTGTCTAATTCTCTTTTTTGGTCGCGCCTTCTGATTGTATCTCTTTTATCATACTTGCGCTTTCCCCTGGCAAGAGCAAGTGTCATTTTGGCTTTCCCTTTTTTAAAATAAATACTTAAGGGAATAAGGGTATGACCCATTTCATTTACTTTACCATACAACTTTTTTATTTCACGCTTGTTCAAAAGCAGTTTTCTGGGCCTTAAAGGCTCATGATTGTTTTCTTGTGCAAAAGGATATGCCCCAATATGCACCTGACAAACAAAAACCTCTCCGTTCTTAATCTTGGCGTACGAATCCTTAAGATTTACACGACCAATTCTGAGGGATTTGACTTCAGTCCCCACAAGTACCATACCAGCCTCATAAGTATCTTCTATAAAATAATTATATCTGGCCTTTCTATTTTCTGTAACATTTTTTTTATGTTCTGTTCCCAAATGCCTTCCTCCGTGCATACACCTTTTCAAAAAGAATGCTGCCGTACGTTTCTCTTATCAATTCCTCAACTTCTGAGGCTGTATTCTGTTTAAAAACTTCTTTCATGAAGGCTTTGGCGTCTTTAACTTTAAATGCCCTTATCATACTCTTTACAGCAGGAATCGACTGAGGATTCATGCTTAATTCATCTATACCTAACCCTAAAAGTATAGGCAAATTAATCGGATCAGAAGCCATCTCGCCGCACATGAATAGCTTTATCCCCTTGTTTCTAGCAACATCGGCAAGTTGTTTTATCATACGGATAATAGCGGGATGAAGCGAATGATAGAGGTGCGCTACATTTCTGTTTCCTCTATCTATTGCCAGTGTGTACTGGATAAGATCATTGGTACCTAAACTGAAAAAATCTACTTCTCCTGCTAAAATATCTGCAATTATTACGGCAGAAGGAACTTCGATCATTATCCCTAATTCAACATTTCTATTAAAGAGAGTTCCTTCTTTGTCCAGAGAATCAGCAACTTCATTCAATATTCTTTTTGTTTCAAGGACTTCCTCATAGCTTGATATCATGGGAATCAAAATCCTGACATTGCCAAAAGCCGCAGCCCTTAATATAGCTCTGAGCTGTGTTCTGAAGACATCAGGATTCTTCAGGCAATATCTTATGGCTCGCAAGCCAAGAGCAGGATTGGCTTCCACGTAATCAGGATTATTACTAAATGCTTTATCGCCGTTTATGTCGAGGGTACGGATAGTTACCGATTTTGGCGCAATTACCTCGACCACATCTTTGTATTTATCAAAAAGCTCATATTCATTTGGCAAACTATAGCTGCTCAAATACTGGAACTCTGTTCTGTAAAGCCCGATTCCATCTCCGCCGTAATCAATAACTGATACAACTTCTTCAGGAAGCTCAATATTGCCCATAACTTTTAACTGGAACCCATCAGCAGTTTCAGCTCGAAGATGGCTGTCACGGGTAATAGCTGCTTTAAGTTCTTCGTATTTGGCGCTACGAACTCCATACTCCAAAAGAGTTTCTTCAGTAGGATGAATAATTACTATGCCGACCGTACCATCAATAATAATTAAATCATCATTTTTAATGATATTAGTAGCATTCCCCAGACCCATGACAGCAGGAAGCTCAAGGGTTCGGACTATAATGCTTGTATGAGATGCTTTTCCGCCCCTGTCAGTTACAAGTCCCTTTATCCGCTCAAGATTTATCTGGCTTGCCTCTGCCGGGGAAAAATCGTTGGCAACAAGTATTACCCGTTTATCAATATCAGCAATTTTTTCTGATTCTGCTCCGACTAGATTTCTCATTATGCGGTCAGATACATATACTATGTCAGTAGCGCGCTCTTTTAAATATGAGTCAGACATATTTTTAAACATGGATTTTACGTCTGATACCACCTTTTTGAGAGCCCACTCCGCATTTACCTTTTCATTTTTAATTGTTTCAATTGTCTTGCCATATAGCAGCTTATCTTTAAGCAGGGTTTTGTGAGTTTCAAGTATATATGTATGCTCGCGCAATTCCTCAGGAGCGTTAGTTATAATAGTAAGCATTTGCTGCTTTGCCTGATTCACAGCGCTTTTGAAACGTTTTATCTCATCTGGCACATCATCTTCGCTGATAAAATACTTCTTTATAACGTCTACGCCTTCTATATCGACTAGATAAGCCTTTCCTATACAAATGCCCGGAGAAACATTTATTCCGGTTAATATAATTTCTCTTGAATCAGTATCTGTCATATTTAGCTTAATTCTCCAAATCCTGTATCAAATTGCCTTACAGTATCGTTTAAAACATCAATGTCTGATTGATCATCGATCTTAAGTGTAATTTTAGACCCTTTTGTGCACTCAAGGGTCAGGATATCAAGGATACTTGAAGCATCCACCCTTTTTTTGTCTTTAATTATCCAGACGTTATAATCTGCTTTCCTGGCGATCTCCGCAATCTTAGCAGCGGACCTCGCATGAAGGCCGAGTTCGTTTATTACAATAACATCACGTGAAAATTCAGTCATCAGTATAATCGAATAATAAGAATTCGGGAAAATTATAAAAGAAATTTATATATTCTGCATCCTTCATTTGCCTGGCTCTCATGCTCCAGCGTGGGAATCCATATGCTATCCATTCCCACTCTGGAGCATGGGAACGAAAAAAACCTTGAACCTGAATAGTTAGGACTCGCCCAAAAATAACTTCACATTTTGATGCGCCGATCCATCCCGCATGACTGCGTTGCGCGTCGGTTAAATAGCTCGCTATTCGTCCACGTTCCTTATAACTTGTCAATCTTCAGCAATTCTCATTTTTCTGATTTTAATCAGACCAGAATGGAATTGAAACGGTATTGTTGATATTGTTTGCATCATAGATTTTCTTATGGCATCAATGGTGTTACTAAAATTTTCTATTGGGATTTTTCATAGTACAATTCACGAAGATACGAATGGATCGGGTTATTGGGAGAAGCATAAAGCTCATTTTTTAACCGGGTGCTACGATAACGGGTCTCAATTCCTGGGATTGATTTTGCTAAAACATGCAAATCTGCTGGCAAAGCAATTTGAATAATGTCATTCAATGTTTTATTTTTGTCTGTGAAATCTTGTATGGCTATTGAAGAAAGCGTATCATGAATTATTTTTTCTGAACAGCTATTTTTCAAAGCCATCAGCAGTTTGATCATAACTACTGTTTTGTTGTACACGCTTTCCTCTGAATCCGAACCAACTGAATTCCGCAGGAAATTAACAAGGAAACATGCGTTATCAATAATATCAGGAATTATATTGGATATCATGGCAAGATTGTTGTTGTAATCTGTAGAATGATTGTTCAACCAGATACTGGTAACTTTTGAAGCCCTTAAACGCGAAGCAAGCGGGCTGACATACTTCCGATATCGATTGTGCCGACCTTCCTGATTGGTCTGATGCGCGAGTTTTAAAATACCAATAATATCAATGGGAAATATTTCAACTGCTTTGAGTTGAAAGGCAAGGGCTAAATCGTTGACCTTAATTTTCGTGCTGTAATTCATTGCTTGTCTGTATAATTCAGACAGTTCGTTTTTCGCGTATGCGGCTAAGAAAAACGCATTATCAGGAATTATTTCGGAATTTTTCTTGGCATATTTATAAAATAATGAAAGATATCTTAAAAGCACATTTTCTGCGACATTCTTGTATAGTTTCTGGTCGGTTTTGTAATAGGAAAAGAGCATCATCAAAAGCTGGGCAGAGGAGTCCCATAACTGGTGCATGGCTTCTATATAGTCACTTTTTTTATTAAAACCTTCCGCCGCGAATTCACTTTTTATAATTCGCGGTTTATATAGTTGACCATAAAGAGCCATTGAATCCTCAACAAGTTTATTCCCTTTTGCGGGTAAAGTTGTAAAAAATGGATTTGATGCAAGTAAATTATCTCCATCAATTAGCCGTCTTATTACGTAATTGTTGAACCCCATGTATTGGGTTAAAATTGCAGCTTTGCCTTTACGGGTGTTAGCCCAGGATAAAGCCAGCTCGTAATAAATTCGAGCTAAATTATATTTTGCAACAACTAAATCTGATGATTTCTCATCTTCAAAATCATACTGGTTCGCAGTCGCTTCTACAAAGGAAACCGCGAAATTTAAATTGAAATTATCTGATTTCAGACCATGCATACGTTCAGCTATTGCCTTAACAATATTTTTATATCCATTCTCGCTGGTTAATTTGTCCTTAACGGACAAGATGATAACGCTTAAGGGATAAAGATCGGGGATTGTATTTTGAACAATAGCCCGGGTGATAATTAAATGAGCAATATTTTCATAAACAAATTCTGTATCGAAGACTTCGGAACCTGTAAGAATATCGTCAACCTCAAGTTTGAGAATAACATCCTGCCAGAGATGAAATACGTTTTTGACAAACGCGTCCCTGTCTTTCTTAACTAAATCGCTATATGCCTGGAAGAGATAATGCCAAAATGCAACATTAGAGAGCTCTTGCTTATTAGACAGCACAGAAAGTACCGATTTGGCATTTTCAAGATATAACTGATTGTCATTTTCAAGAAAGAGACAAAATTGCGCTATGGCCAATCGGTAATACTTTTTCCATGGCTTGTTCCTGATAAATAAATCAGGATTAACCCTTCCGCCATTTCCGCCTTTTGTCAACTCTTTCATAACAAGATTTTGGTATTCCTCTAAGCCCTGTTCATATTCCACTGCCTTTTTCGCTAACAGATCCCGCAAGTCTTTTTTAGGATACCAGGTAAATTTGTATGCGATATCAAGGAGATTGTCCCATTTATTTGAAGGCTCTTTTGCAGCTAATTCTGGAGAGTAAATAGCACAAACAAGTAATAAAACGATCGCTATCTTGCATATTTTCATAAAATAGTATCTCACTTTTTGGAATTCTCAATTGATTCTATAGCTAGATGAAGAACAGAACACCTATCCTGAAAACGTTCTCCTTGTGGGTTATAAATATCAATATCAATAGTGTATCCGGTTTCTGTGTATTTGAAAAAAAATATTATCCCATTTTTCGCGAATTTTGAGGGTCCATCCAGGCGGGCAGCCAATTCTGTCTTAAGCCTGAATTCTTCTTCGGGATCAGCGCATACGCTGAACTTTTTTAAATTGATGAGATACGTTGGATCAATTTCAACAGTCATAGCACTTGAAAAGTCGGGAGCTTGTTTGCCACCTATGGGATCGCCTTGTATCGGCCGAGATTTCTTAGAAACTGACTTTGTGTTGATTAGTGGCGTCAAAGTCAGGTGTTCCTTCTTATTTTGATGTGCAAAAGATAACGATTGATTATCAGTTTGTGACAAAGGTGACAATTGATAGGGTCCACCATGTTTTGCCAATGAATATCGCTCATTTATTTGGTTTGTTTCAGGTAAAGTCATATTATTAGACTTAATTGATTGACTGGAACCAAAAACATTTGATCCTGACATTTTGTCAGAAGGAGTGGAAATTCTCTGATTTGAAGTATTGATCGTATATTTTTTTTGGGAAGAGTTTGCTTGAAAAATAATTACAGCCGGAGTATCCGGTTGTTTGGAAAAAGAATTGGATATGAAATCTGGCTGCGTTGCTCTGAATTTTCTTAAGTTCCGATTAATACTGTAATTTCTTTCAGGAACAACTGAACCTGAGATTCTGATGATTTCTTCATTTTGTGTCGTTTTATCGAAAGAGGAATTTTTCGATGCAGCGAATTGAGTTATTTTCGGTCGTTTTTTAATTTTAGGAATCACTCTCATATTGGGCAACGATATCTCAAGAGTTATCTTTTCTTCTTGTATGGGAGCGGGTTTCGGTTTTTCTATGTGTTTTGCCTTCACAACAGGTTCCAATGTGGGCTTTTGTTCAACCTTTTTCGAGGGCAGAACTGCTTTCTCCTCTTCTATCACGCTGATAATCATATCAACTGACATGGATAGCTGCCTGGCCGGACGTTCTGGGATTGTCTTGCTTATCATATAAATCAAGGCAAAACACAATAGTGAAACGAAACTCAGCACCAAAACTTGAATCCACGGAAAATTGTGAATGAGCAACCCCAAAACAATCGACAAAATGCTTTGCCGTACATTTTTACTCCGTCTATCTAAAAAAAGAATCCGTTTGGTCAGTCTCCGTCTATCTGACAAAGTTTGATATGCGGCTCTGGGCATTGCAAGATCATACATTCCCAGGCCGTACATGCTTTCGCTCAAAAACATCATTTTTAAAATTACTCAGGCATAGGTTTCACAATTGTATGACTTTGTACAGACATCCAGACTTTTGCGATTGATCCGGCGGCAAAAAGAAAATTTTGGCTTAACGACTTTTTTTCTGGCAGCAGCATTGGACAAATGTTACGTTTTTTTAGCGATTCCAATTCAATGATAAGATCATCTTGATCAAGATATTTTGAATAGAGTTCCGTTAAGTTGTTTTGATCCAATCCGACCTCAACAAGTTTAAAGGGCGTGGGATGATTTTCCGATTTTGCATACACATGCAGCTCCCATACATCATGTAACTCATCAACCGCTGACATATTCGGGTTTGAGGGTATGACAGGGATATCCATTTGAGAAAAATGAATGCAGATATCAGGAGAACCGCTCGGTATCATGCTCAAGGTAAGCACAAGCAAAAAGGCAAGGTCAGTAAAAGCAAACAACCAAATATGATTCTGTTTGATTTTCATTTCTTGCCTTGATCTTGCTTATTATTGTTATCCTTTTTATATCTGTTTTCGGAAACGGCTGCCAGGCCTTCATCAATACGTTTCTGGGCAAGCGTATAAGAAATCCTTTTTATAAATTCAAGAAACGTATAACAAATCAAACCGATAAATGTCGTATATAATGCCGTTGCTATACCACTAATCATAATTTCACTCTTTAAACCTTCAGTATTAGATAGAAAATGAATAACCATTCCCATAATTGTTCCAATGAACCCCAACGGGGGCAGTATGTTCGCTAACATACTGATGGGTTCAAGAAATGTTCTTTCAAAATATCTCTCGGTGAATTGAAACGCCGCATCTCTGATAAAAGCATCCGGTGGAATGATCTTATCAGCTCCTTGATCGTTTTCCTTTTCTTCTAAATAGTGCTTTTTTGCCTTTTCAAAGAAGGTTACGGCAATAACAAAAAGAGGGGTTTTTATGTTAATGTAAAAATTACCAAATGATCTTTTTTTTGCAATTTCGTCAGGGTTACAATATGCTAATATACAAAATGACTGATACGTTTTTATAAGAGCGGAACAAAATGTGATGATCATCAAACAATAGACAGCTATTTGTAATATGCCAGAATTTGTAGTTATAATATACGTTAATGTTTTGATGATTGAATCAGCCAGAATATCAAACATATTGTCTCCCGATAATGTAACCCCTTTCCCCCAGCAATACCCCGTTCCTTACTTTTTTTGTATTCTTCTTGCCTTTTGTTTGAAATAAGATTTGATTTTGTAAATCCTTTATTCCCTCAGCAATTGTACTGAAACCAATATCAGTTTGATCAATTATTATATCTAAAACAGCCAAATCGTCTCCATAACGCTTATTGATTAGATTGAGATAATCTTGGGCCTGATTATACAGAGCTAAATCAAAATATAAAATAACGGTAAGTAAATGAAGTTTTGCAATTTCCAGCTTTGTTTCTAAATGCTGAATTGCTTCAGAATCATTTAGAATCGGCTTGACGTAGATTTTAATATATTTTCTTGCCTCACGGCAAAGCTCCTCCCTAATGCCAAGAGATTCCTCGCGTTTGCCGGCGTTATCAGCAATCGAAGCAAATAGCTTGAGTGTGTTTTTTGTACTCTGGATATATATTTTTTTCTTTTTAATATCCCTGTAAGGTAATATCATTGGTATTACAGGCACAGTCAACTTCTTTTTCGAATCAGGAGGCTCAAGAAAAACATCGTGAACGAATTTTTTTTTCAAATCTATAGGTTTAAAAACGACATTGTAACCACAAGCGGAAAAAAGGAACAGTGATACTATCGTTATTAAGATCATCTTTTTTGATTGCATGCGTTCCCTCTCTGGTTATGTTCAACTGACTTAGGAACATGGACGAAATAATTTAACCTTTTACACAAATAGCAGATTTCAGATTTTGCTAGTTCGAATCACGCTGTGATTCCAAAGTGATAATTAACAATATATTTAAGTTGTTAACTGATATCCTATCTTTTACACAGAGGCGTATGTCACATATTTGTTTATCAGGTATCCATATTTCACAGGTATCGGATAAAAAGCGCCTTTTATTGCTTAACTCGGGTCAAATACCCCGCCGCTTGCGGCGTTTTAAAGATCGAAGTTCCGTAACAATACCCCGCTTGAGCGAAGCGAAAGTCGAGCCTAAGGATTCGCCCAAAAATAACTTCACATTTTGATGCGTCGATCCATCCCGCATGAACTGCGTTGCTCGTCGGTTAAATAGCTCGCTATTCGCCCTCCTCGCGCCTTGTCATGCGAGCGCCTCGACACCTGAAAATGTAAATTTATTTTTGGGCGAATTCTAAGCGAGAGGGCTTGCCCCGGGGAATTTTATTCTGCCTTTGCGTAAAAAATTAAAAACGCCCTAAAATTAATCAATAAATGGATTCTGTGTCAAGACAAAAATGCAGCAATTCTAATTATGGCTTTCGGGGTAGTACCTACAAAACAATGCTGATCAATAATTTCAATAAGTTATATATCATGTCTTCTGGCAACACATAGCGAAAAACCAGTTCTTTATAAAGTAAAACAGGGTCAATGAAGAACCAATCCTGACGGAAGAGTTTCACCAAAAATGGCATTTTCTTCACTTTTAGCCATTGGAATTACATCTTCCAAGAATTTTATATGAGGACCTAAAATATCATATTGATTCATCCAGTCTATGATAATGTCCACAATTGATGAATCAAGATCTTTCATTCTATCACCGGTTTTGCGGGCAAGTTGAGCAATTGCCATGCCAACCGGTTTTGGATTGCGCCACGTCTTAGACAATATTTCTTCAATCCAGGAAGATATTTCTTCAGGTGGTATTACCCTGTCAACAGGGCCATAAAGAAGTTCACGAGCGCCTATTCGCGAAAGAGACCATAAATACTGGGGGTTGCATTTTTGGGGTTTAATCTCTGAAAGAAGCATACGACCCCATTGAATCTTATCTTTTACCAGGAGCCTTTCCATATTCGCAACCGCCATCCAGATTTCCAGACGCTCCTGGTGCGGCAGTCTGATCTTTGTTCCCTTTTTAGGCATTATAATGGGAGCAAGTTCCTGAATGAACTGTCTTTGCTGACCTGCGCTAAGCCCCCCTGCCACTCTTCTCCACAATATCCACCATTCAGAACATACCTGTGCATTTTTTGAATGAATAGCGCCATTCTTATGAATTTTCCATAAACTCTTTACCCGATACTCATCAAAACCATCTCCAAATCCAGGCCTCATACAAAATCCAGTTAGATTAAGCCACCTGCTTTCATGTTCAGGCCCGAAAGTGCGAGTTTCAACAAGTTTAATCAGTTCGTCGGAAATTCTCCGAATAAATCCAAGCGGCCATCTTTCCCTGGATCTTCCGACTTTTTTCATTATAACTTTGCTTAAATTTTTAAGCTCACTGCTATCTGTTCTGTCCGAAAAGATATTTCTAACATATGAACGAACTTCATCCACAATAGAGTCTTCAAATATTTCTTTATCAGCGATATCTACAGGTGTTAATGCATCCCGCAATTGAAACTGTAGCTTCCACCTGTGATTGCTTATTAAAGAACGGCACCAGAGAGCAAGTGTGCCCATTTCAGTATAATCTGATTCAATCTGAACGGGGAGCCTTGTCTTAACGCCCTTTTTCCCATACTGAACAACTGTTTGTATGGGCGGAAGGCAAGTTAGTGAATCATCTATTTCAACAAGGTCGCCGCATCTGTCTCCTGAACGAAAGCTTGAGCTGTAAATATCAAAACTAACCGGCTGATTTGCAAGAACCTCAAATTTTTTATTCTTTAGCTCAATAGTTGTGCCCTCCTCAAGACCGCGTTCTACCAGACAAACAGCAAATTTTTTATCAGTCTTTTTTGGCAACCCTTCAATAGTATCTGACTCCTTTTTTGAAACACCTAGATAATAAGCTCTTGCGCTTCCACTTCCAACCCGCACTCCCTTTCCAATTTTAACAAGGCCATAGTATGATGCACCAAGCGCTACAGAAAGATCATGATCTGTATTTTCCAATACTTGAGGAAGATCTGAATCTCTTTTATTAAACCAGTAACCTATGGCTGCTCTTATTCTTTCTTGAATAACAGCAGGTTTTAATGATCCGCCATTAAAGAGGATAAGATCAGGAGCATGATCTTGTTTGTTTAATACTTTTATAACATCCTTTTTATGTTTATCCATGAAATAACCCAGATGCCTTGTTATGGCCGGCTCCTGTTCATATGGAAGACCGAATTCAGTTATTCCTTCCCTGATATTTATTTTTTTTAACTCTTTTGGATCAGCAAGCGGGAAAAAACCTTCCAACACTGTTTTCTCAATCTCTTTACGTCCAAGTTCTGCTGAAACCGTTCCCGCAATAAGCTTGCTTCCCTCCCCCATTAATGTAATTTTTTCTGATTCCGCGTTTTTGTTTAAAATATTTTCCTTGGCCTTTCTGCACTGATGGCATAGAGTTCTCCACCTGTTCCCGCTTAAAGATATTCTTTTTTTGGACAAACGCCGTTCTATATTGCTTGCAAGTGCAAGATCAATATTGTCACCTCCGAGGATTAAATGATCTCCAACCGCTATTCTCTCAAACCTGGGGCTTCCATCCACCTCTCTCAAAGTTATCAATGTAAAATCAGTAGTTCCGCCCCCAACATCGCAGACAAGAATAAGCTCATTCGGATTTACAAATTTATTCCAATTGTGCTCATGACGAATCAACCAGCTATAAAAAGCTGCAAGAGGTTCTTCCAGTAAAATCACATTGCTTAAACCCGCCATTGATGCAGCTTCAACTGTAAGGTCACGCGCAATCTCATCAAAAGAGGCCGGCACAGTTATAATTATTATCTGGTTTTCAAGGTATAGATCCTCATCATCACCTTTTGAGCTGTTCCATGCTTTTTTTATATGCTTCAGGTATGATGCAGTGGCTTTAACAGGCGAAATTTTAAATACCTCATCATCTGCGCCCCATGGAAGAATTCGGGCATTTCTATCTACATTACTGTGACAAAGCCAGCTTTTTGCAGATGATACAAGCCTGCCAGGTACTTTTGCCCCATGATTTCGTGCAAAAACTCCGACAAGATTTTTTTCATCGCTTATCCATGGAAGTGATACATCTTCCTGTGAAATATCATACTTTCCAGGGATATAGAGAAACGATGGTAAAACCGGAAGTCCGGAAACTTCTCCAAAACCTGTAAGCTGAGGAACTTTAAATATTTTTATTTTAAACTTTTTTTTTGCATCCGCCAGAAGATTCACATATGACACCGCGGAATTGGTAGTCCCTAAATCAATACCTATTATGAAATGTTTCTCAAGAAGATCCAAAATTTTCTTTCTCCCTAACGTTGAACTCCAGTTTCCATCTGCGGTCATCCTTCCTGGCAACACACCATAATTCAAGAGTTCCAACTTCTGTTATATCTATTTCGAGGTTTACGGGAATAACGCTGCCATAATCTCCATCCAGCGTGGTCTCAATTGTTGCTATTTCATTAATTTCATCTTCCCAGTCATCAATAATTGTACCGAATGAATCTTCAGTTCTTAATGATGATCCTAAAAAGTCAAATTTTACAGGTTCACCCACCACTATAATAAATTCCTGATTTTCAAGTTTTGCTTTGGTTCCTTCTTCCATACCAAAAGGTGCAACACAAAGTGCCCTTGTTGGAGCAGGCATACCTGGTACCGCGGGCATTGATGCAGCTATGCTGATGTAGTATGATCGGCCAAGGCCGCTACGAATACGTATGCCGTCTCCGCGTCTTGCCAGACCATAATAAACTGCCCCCCTTGCAACAGACAAATCAAAGTCTTTTGTATCAATCTCTTTGATAGATGAGGAGCTTCTATATCCAGCCCAAGATGATAATACTTCCTTTATGCGTTTTCTTATAGGATCTGCTTTCATAACGCCGCCATTAAAAAGAATGGCATTTGGCAGCCTGTAATTTTTACCATCAATTTTCTGTCTGCCAAGAAAGGATGCAAGATGGTGAGTGATTGCCGGGTCTGCTTCATATGAAAGGCCAATCTCTTTTAGACCTGTCTTTTGATTTGTTATGGGCTCGGCAGTTATCTCACACTTTGGGAAAAAACCGTCAAGAATAAGCTGCTGCACCTCATTCATTGAAAGTTCTGTCTTAATTGTTCCCCCTATCAAGCTGCTTCCTCTGCCCAGTATTGTTACAGGACAGTTCTTTTTTTCAGGATCAGACAATACGTTTTCCTTTGCTTTGCGGCAACTGTGCCAAAGACCACGCATCTGCCATGAATCAAGTTTAGTGCCTTTTGCAGCCATATGTTTTGAAATAGAATACGCAATGGCCAGATCCATGTTATCACCTCCAACAAGAAGATGATCGCCAACAGCTATCCTTTCCAGTAAAAGTTCACCATCATTATCAGAAACGTTGATCAGGCTGAAATCACTTGTGCCTCCGCCGATATCGCATACAAGGACAAGATCACCCTCTTTAATGCTATCTCTCCATTGATTGCCTGAAGATTCGATCCATGCATAAAATGCAGCCTGTGGTTCTTCAAGCAAAGAAACATTAGATAGACCTGCAAGACCGGCAGATTTTACAGTAAGTTCTCTTGCAACAGCATCAAACGAGGCAGGAACGGTCAAAAAAATCTCCTGATTTTGAATTAATAGTTTTTCATCATCCCCAGCTATTATGTTATTCCATGCATCGCGAATATGCCGCAATATGGCTGCTGAAGCCTCAACCGGCGAAAGCTTTGGCTCTTTGTCCCTACCTCCCCATGGCAGAACCTGCTTATTTCTGTCAATCATTGTGTTGCAAAGCCAGGATTTGGATGAAGAAATCAGGCTGTCTGGGATTTCAGCGCCTCTATCTCTGGCATGCTCGCCAACAACATAATGAATTTCATTATTCCATGGCAGATTAAGCGCCTCATCCATAGCATCGTTTTTTTCGTTCATAAGAATAAAAGAAGGCAGTATTTCTCTTTTCTCTACTGTTCCTTGGCCTACTAACTGAGGTATCATAAGCATCTTTATATTGGGAGTTTCACCTTTTATAATATTAGCTTCAGTATATGCTGCAACACTATTGGTTGTACCTAAATCTATCCCAATTATATAAACTGGTTCAGACAATATAAGACTCCTTTTGTTGGGTAATGGGTACTGGTTATTTGATTGAAAATTGTCGATTGAATATTGAAGGAATTCCGTTAATTTTATATCTTGAAAGTCTAAAGGATTTGGCTACCAAAGTAAGGCGGGACAGCCTGTAAATTCAATCAGTTAGCAACCTCTTGATTTTGCTTGATTGTGGAATTGCCATAGAGTCAAAATGGACAAAAATGTCCCGCTTTAAGTTGGTAGCCAAGGATTTTATATAAATTAATGGAGCGAAGCGATTTCCATAAATATTCAATATTCAATTTACGAAAGTATTATACTATTTCGATTTCTGCAGGAGCAATTATACTGGGGTCCTGACTGCTTGATAGTGTGGGTATTTCTAATTTTTTAGCTTTCCAGCCCCTGTGGCGAACTATGCCTTTAAAAGGCGGTTCACCCGTTATATTGCCTGTCAATTTTATGGCAGATGGATTAAAATCCTGCTGAATTGTTATCTGATCACCTTCTTTTTCGTCAATAACACTTTCCGGAGATATGGCTCTATCAACAACTTTCTTACAGCTTTCGTGAATACTTCGAACAGCAGTGCCTATTTGTGAATCTTCGTAAAGATTAAGATCCTCGAAGAAGAAATCCATCAGACGTCCTTCCCGTTGAAAAACAGAAAGCAAATGTAAAAACAATCGCCTGTCATTATTTTTCTTTTCTTTCTTGTTTAAAGAACCTTTAACTTTTGTATCATCTTTTTTATCTGCGATTGCCTTATCAGATGTTTTTAACAAATCTACAAATAAAAACCTCATGCAAACCCAGAGCAGGATACCAATCAAACCGAATATCCCTGCCGACATCGGTACATAATATAATCTAAATTTTTCTTCCAGCATAACAACCAGATCAATTAAATTTTTATGTTCGGATAAAACTACTTCGGCATTTGATATAACATAAAAGGTCGAATCAACCAGCAGACATATAAGAGCCATAAAAAACATTATTATTACAAATGAACGAAAAGAATACGCTTTTATTATATCCATATTTTTTATCTCCTTAATTGTTTTGAGTGTACCCTCTTTTAATCGGGTGCAATACAAAAAAGTGACATAGAACAAAACGTGACCATTTTTGCGTCAAGAAGCGCCACCGGTGTATCTGCTTTGAATTCCACAAAGCTGGATTCGCCTTTGTTAATAAGTTTGGCTACCAACGTAAGGCGGGACAGCCTGTAAATTCAATCAGTTAGCAACTACTTGGATTTTGCTTGTTTGTGAAATTACCATAGGCCAAAATGGCGTAAAATGTCCCGTTTTAAGTTGGTAGCCATAAGTTTTAAAAGTTCTATTTTGTCCATATTAGCTATTTCCTTCAAAACTACGGATAGTGTTGTCAAATGCTTCCTTAAAATCAATGAACAAAACTTGTGTCCAAAAAAGAATACGGAATTATCTCATCCCGCCAATAGAACAGAAATTACAGGCTCTGGCTGCCAAATTTAATAATCGCTAATAAAACAAAATGGCTTGATAAAATATATAAAATATCAGAATGTGGTGTCTATATCTTGCGAATAAAATTCATTTATTTTTTCAACTAGATATGCCTGTTGCTCATATGAAAGTTCAGGATATACAGGAAGGGCTAAAGTATGTGAGGCAGCGTATTCACCCACAGGAAAATCTCCTTTTCTGTAATTCAGATTTGCAAAGCAATCCTGGAGATGCATGGGAACAGGATAGTAAATCTCTGTCCCTATGCCCGCATCAGTTAAAAACATTCTAAGATCGTCTCTTTTTTCCTTCAAACTTATTACAAACTGATTGTAAATATGCCGATTTTCCTTTTCAGTCGGAAGACTAACAATATCATCCAACCCTGCGTCAATAAAAAGTTTTCTATATTTATCCGCATTTGCCTGTCGCGCCTCAGTCCAGCCGTCAAGATAATTCAGCTTAATGGATACAATAGCCGCCTGCAATGCATCCAGCCTGAAATTTCCTCCTATTTTGTTATGATAATATTTTAAATGCGATCCGTGAACTCTTAGCAAGCGTAATTTGTCAAAAAATGCATCTGAATTTGTTGTAACAATTCCGCCATCTCCAAAGGCTCCAAGATTTTTTGAAGGAAAAAAAGAAAAACAGCCGAAATCACCCATTGAGCCAGCACGCCTCCCCTTATATTCCGCGCCAATGGCCTGTGCTGCATCTTCAATAACAATAAGATTATACTTCTCTGCTATCTCAAGGATAGAATCCATGTCACAACATTGACCATATAGATGGACCGGAATTATAGCTTTTATCTTTTTCCTTTCTTTTCCCGTCATACCATCCATCGCTCCGGAAATACTTTTAGATGAGATATTATAAGTTTCAGGATCAATATCCGCAAAAACAGGAATTGCTCCAGTGCGGGCTATTGAACCTGCTGTTGCAAAAAAAGTATAAGTTGAAGTAATAATTTTATCCTCAGGTCCGATATCGGCAGCCATAAGTGAAATAAGAAGAGCGTCAGTTCCTGAAGAAACGCCGACTGCATGTTTTGAAGAGCAATATTCAGCTATCTCTTTTTCCAGGTCTTTGACACGTGTACCAAGTATAAAATACTGGCTCTCAAAAATCTCTTCGGTAACTTTCATGACTTCTTCTTTAATTGTTTGATACTGCAACTTAAGATCCAGTAATGGTACTTTCATAGTATTTTTAATTCTCCTCGTCAAAATTGTTGATTGTTGACTGTTGATTTGTGGTATCGCTCCTGCCCGCCATCACGAGCCATACTCAAAATATATGCTCTTCGTCCTTTTGTTGGCTCGCTCAGGCGGGTCTTGCGTGTTGCTCTGTCATTTTAAATGGACTACGTCACAGCAAGCTTCGAGGAATTTAACCCAATAAGTCACGAAAATATGCGCAATCTGTGGATTAAAATTAATAGGATACCTTCAGTCATCAATCATAAATGTCCACTCTAATAATACAAACCGGCTCTTTCCCAGGGTTATCAATTTTAATAGATTCATTGCCGAAAATTATTTTTGACTCTCCCCTGGTTAAAGATTCGGTTTCCATGTTTAATGTGATTTTCACATGGCCTTTAATCACAATCAGGTGCTGTAAAGCCGAGTTATCAACTTTAAACTCAAGATTTGAATAAGAATATATGACAAGTCTTTCAACTCTAATATCATCTTCATGTTCAAGGACAGTCAAGCTTCCCCAGGAATGCAGGGTTGTCTTATGTTTCTGATATTCTTTTCTCTTCTTTTCCTTTAGCTGTTTAACAATAGATTTTACATCCCTGCTGTTATCAAGATCTGAAACAAATACAGAATCCGGCGTTTCAACGACAACTATTCTATTTAGATGGTTTGTAGCGATCAGCCTATCCCTGCCCATTATAAAACAGCCTTTAGTATCCTTTGCAATAACATCTCCATCAATGACATTATTGTTTTCATCTTTTGGAAGAAAATCATAAAGAGATTTCCATGATCCTATATCGCTCCATCCAAAATTAGATGGCAGAACAACGCCTTTATCCGTTTTTTCCATTATGGCATAATCTATAGAAATGTCCGGCAGTGTCTTATATGCATCTACTGTTAAGGAACTCTTTGAAATAATATTTTCCATTATTTTAAGAAGCTCGGGCTGGTATTTGCGAAATTCTTCAATCATGACAGAACCCATGAAAGCAAACATCCCGCTGTTCCAAAAAAAGTTTCCAGCCTTAACATATTTTTTTGCAGTTTCTGCATCCGGCTTCTCAACAAATCTCTTAATTGCCAATGCTTCATCAAATATCTCGCCAACGACTTCAACATACCCATATCCTGTTTCAGGGTAATCAGGTTTAATACCAAATGTTACAATATAACCGTTTTTAGCAAGACGTACCGCTGAATTTAACTTTTTATAAAAACTCTCTATATCTCTAATTACATGATCAGCAGGAAAAACAAAAAGGATAGCATCCCGTTTAATTTTTAAAATATTGAGCACTGCCAGCAAAATAGCGGGCGCTGTATTTCTGCCACATGGTTCACAGATAATTTTTTCTGCAGGCTGGACGCCTATTTCAGCCATGTGCCTCGCTGTTTCATGAAAATGTTCCTTTCCGCATACAATTCTTATTTTTTCCGGACCGATCTTCGGGATCAGCCTTTTTATGGTACTCTGGACAAGAGAATCTTTACCTATAAACTTTACAAGCTGCTTGGGGTAAAGTTTTCTTGATACAGGCCAGAGACGCGTTCCGGAACCACCTGCAAGCAAAACAGCATATACTTTTGACATTAGACTAGGCATTTTTTATATCTTCCTTAGACTAGGCATTTTTTATATCTTCCTTTTTTACTGTTTTCTTTTCGTTCTTTATATTCAGAGTCACATACTGTTTCTATAGCATTATAACCAAGAAGATCATTTACTGCACGGGTCAATAACGAGCCGGACTTTAATTT
Organism: Desulfobacteraceae bacterium; assembly: GCA_014237365.1. GTDB lineage: Bacteria > Desulfobacterota > Desulfobacteria > Desulfobacterales > ETH-SRB1 > B13-G4. The sequence goes on from JABZFQ010000250.1 coordinate 36,286, forward strand.
CATAGTATCAGGCAGCGCTATGACTGTATCTGTTTCTTCAGGACTAAATAAATGAATATATGCATTGCATGAACCCGGATATTTTTTAAGAATATCATTTAATCTTAAAAGCAAATCTTTTTCTGTTTTATTTTTATTCAAATTAAAATGAATGCTTGCAGTCCAGGTTTCCTCGGCCTTTTTAATTGGCACTACGGTATCTGCCAGAATTTTTACAGAATTTTCATCCTTTTTTACCTTTCCCTGTATAATGACAGCGTTATCCTCAAACAGAAGTTCTTGAACCGCTGCATAAACTGAAGAAAATATTATGATCTCAACCGTTCCATGTTGATCTTCCAGGGTAACAAAGGCCATTAAATCGCCTTTTTTTGTCTTTATAATCTTAATTTTAATAACAATGCCACCGATCCTGACAATTTCACCATCGTTTTTTTCTTTTAAAGAAATTGTATTTGCATTGGTGAATTTATCCAGCAGGTCATCGAACTTTGTCAAAGGGTGACCGGTTATGTAGAAGCCAATGGCTTCCTTTTCAAAAGCTAAAAGCTGTTTTTCATCCCATTCATCAATGCCTGACATTTTAGGGAGATTGATATTTTGTTTGACTCCTCCAATATCGAATAATCCCATCTGTGGATCTGCTTTCTCCTTTTGAACTCTTTGTCCATAATCAATAGCATTTTCCAGAGATGCCATCATCTGACAGCGATTAGCTTTTGTAAAATCAAAGGCACCACATTTAATAAGGTTTTCAACAACTCTTTTGTTAGTTTTTTTAAGATCCACTCGTTCACAAAAATCAAACAGAGAAGAAAAGCTTCCTTCTTTTCTATCATTTATTATAGATTCAATAGCTCCTTGGCCAACATTCTTAACAGCAACCAGTCCGAACCTGATCTTCGAACCTATCACCGTAAACTCCTTGTCGCTTTCATTTATATCAGGAGGAAGTACTTGTACGCCGTGATGTCGACATTCGGCTATATATTTTACTACTCCGTCAATTGAGTTAATCTCGCTGGTAAGCAGCGAAGCCATAAACTCAACAGGAAAATGCGCTTTAAGAAAAGCTGTCTGATATGCAATAAGGGCATAAGCTGCGCTGTGAGACTTGTTAAATCCATACCCTCCGAATTTTTCAATAAGATCAAACAATTTTTTGGCTTTTTGGGATTGAATACCCCGTTCAGCAGCCCCCTTTATAAAACGCAACCTTTGCCTGGCCATAATTGCAGGTTTTTTCTTGCCCATAGCTTTTCTTAAATCATCAGCTTCAGACATGGAATAGTCAGCAACAGAAGCCGCAATTCTCATAACCTGTTCCTGATAGACAATAACTCCGTAAGTTTCTTTTAATATAGGCTCCAGCTCAGGCAAAAGATACATTACATCTTTTTTCCCATGTTTTCTTTCCACATAGTCGTCAATCATCCCACTTTCCATGGGGCCTGGACGGTAAAGAGCAACAAGCGCTATAACATCATCAAAGCATTCAGGCTTTAACCTTACAAGCAGATCTTTCATGCCGGAACTTTCCAGTTGGAACACTCCAACAGTATCCCCTGAAACAAGAAGCTTGTATGTATCAGGATCATCCAGATTTATATTTATAAGATCCGGAGGGGTGCTGCCCTGTTTGGTGATAAGAGATAAAGTATTTGCAATAACGGTAAGGTTGCGAAGCCCAAGAAAATCGAATTTTACAAGTCCTATTTTCTCGACACATTTCATATCGAACTGTGTCAGAACCTCTCCTTTTTTACCCTTATACAGCGGCAAATACTCCACAAATGGCTTGTCAGAAACAACGACGCCGGCAGCATGAGTTGATGCATGACGGGGAAGTCCTTCCAGAACGCGACATACCTTCAGCAAATCATCAATTTCCGGTTTTTCTTCTGCAATTGACCTAATCCTGGGCTCCTGCTTCAAAGCATCATCCAGGCTGATATTCAAAATATCCGGAACCATTTTGGCTATTGCATCTACTTCATGCAGAGGTATATCCAGAGCACGTCCCACATCGCGTATCACAGCTCTGGGCTTTAGCTTTCCGAACGTAATAATCTGGGCAACATATTCACTACCGCCATATTTTTCAACTACATACCTGAATATTTCTTCCCTGCCGTTTATGCAGAAATCAATATCAATATCAGGCATGCTTTTTCGGCCCGGGTTAAGAAAACGCTCAAAGATTAAACCATGTTCTATTGGATCCAACCCAGTAATTCCAAGAGAATATGCAACAAGGCTGCCGGCTGCCGAACCTCTGCCCGGACCAACAGGGACATTGTGTTTTTGTGCATAGTTGATGAAATCAGCAACAATCAAAAAGTATCCGGCAAAACCCATGGAATTTATGGTTGCAATCTCGCTCTCTATACGTTTTTTATACTGACTTTCGTCAATTTCGGGATTTTTTTCCTTAATATGCTTTATTTTTTGATTATATCCCTCTCTGGCTTTTTTTTCAAAAAACTCTTCGGCAGTCTGTCCTGATGGGGTTTCAAATTTTGGGAAGTGATAAGTTTTAAAATCAAAATCAACTTTACATCTTTTTGCTATACTGACTGTATTTTCTAAAGCTCCCGGATAACTTTTGAAATAATTGTGCATCTCTTCTCTTGATTTGAAATAGAGCTGATCGGTTCCAAATTTAAAGTGATTAGGGTCATAAATACTCTTGCCTGTTTGTATACACAAAAGAATCTCATGAGCACGAGCATCTTCTTTGTCAAGATAGTGGCAGTCATTGGTCGCAACCAGAGGAATTGAAAGCCTTTCGCTCATGTCAAGGAGAGCATTGTTCACTTTTTCCTGTACAGGGAGGCCGTTATTTTGAACTTCAAGAAAAAAATTATCCTCACCAAAGATGTCAAGATAGATACGCGCAGCCTCATCAGCTATATCCAGCTTGTTTTCGCTAATAAGTCCTGGAATTTCACCGTGAAGACATGCCGAAAGACCAATAAGCCCTTTACTGTGTTCTCTTAATACATTCTTGTCAATTCGTGGCTTATGGTAAAAACCTTTGAGTTGAGCGATTGTAGCCAATTTGCATAAATTACGGTATCCTTCAGAAGTTTCAGATAGAACAACCAGGTGAGAAAGCCCTTTATGATCTAAAGCGGTTTTATCAGTAAGTTTGCGCGGTGCAACATAATATTCGCATCCTATGATTGGGTGGATCCCTACTTTACCGGCCTTCTCAAAAAATTCAAGAACTCCGAACATAGTGCCATGATCGGTAATGGCCACAGAATCCATTCCAAAATCAATTGTACGTTTTAAAAGGGCATCAATCCTTATTGCGCCGTCTAAAAGGCTGTATTGTGTATGAACATGAAGATGAACAAAAGGGGGAACGGTATGAGTCATTTAGTTTTGGTTTCATCCTGTTAATAAAAGTTTCTCAAATGAATTATTATACTATAATTTTAATGGTTTAGATTGAAAAGTGAATATTTGTGGAATTGCTTCGCTCTACTATTTTTTATAAAATTAATAGAATACCTTCAATATTCAATTGACAATTAAAAGTTTCCCAAACGTAAATCACATTACCAAGTCCTACCTTTTTAATCAATAGCAGGATAGAGAATATCACGTTACGTTAGGCTGTTTCTTTGATAAATCAGACATGAAATCAACGAAATATGGAGCAATTAGTAGAAAAACGGTGAAAATCTATTAAAAAAATTGTAGATTGATAGGTAATTGCAGACAAATAGTTGTTGTTATGCTCAATTGCTGTAGATTGGATTAGACAAGCTGCTGCAACAAAAGGTAGATACGGTATATCAGTCTAATTAATGAGATACCTTATCTATGAAACAACAGTTATCACCCAATATAACGTTTCAGGTTTCTGAAAACGAAATTCCGGAGTCGCCCAAATTGAGCGCCATCGCCTTGCAAGAGATGAGCCGGCAACTGGGTTTAGAGGAAATAGCAATTGAGCTAGAGATGGAAAAACATCATGGAGTATCCGTCCATGACATTATATTTGTGTTGCTGCTGTATTCAAGCTATGGCGTCACATCAATTGCAGGATTAGCAAGCAAAGCGAGGAAAGACCAGTCTTTAGCAAGCGTGGCTACCAACGTAAGGCGGGACACCTTGTAAATTCAACAAGTTAGATATAGCCAAAATTTGAGAAATCAAAGACGTTATTATCCAACTATTTTGCTTCGTTACGACAATCTTGCACGAT
>JABZFQ010000359.1 GCA_014237365.1 Desulfobacteraceae bacterium
TCAAGTGTTTACAAAATAATACAGGGCGGTATTACCAAATCTGCTTTGTAGGGACTACCCAATTTTCATGTTCGGGGGTGAACAATTCGTTATTCATGCGCGTTTGCTCTGAAATGGCAGATGCGAAAAACGCGCCGGCTTCTGGTGTCGGGTGGAGCGCATGGTTATGTGCTTTATCCTGCAACTAATATTAATTCGCATGGTTTTGGATAACTCACTGGAATATGCTCAATTTTGAAGGGAAAATTCTGATTGTTTAAATCCTCTACCGTACATTCCATCAGATTATTTTCAATGCAATAATTGATGACCAATTTCAAATAACGCCTTAGAATCATCAATGGCGGAAATGTATTTTTGCAGCCCATCCACTCCATTAAGTCTTTTTTCCCCTTTGAACTATTGCAAGACCTGCATGCGTAAACCAAATTGTCCCCTACGTCTTTACCGCCAAATTTTTGCGGAAAAATATGATCAAGTGCCAAATTATCAGTTACACCACAATAGCTACACTTATTACCTGACAACAATTTGATTTTTTCATCATCAAAGATTGTCCTTATATTCATTGATCCTTCCATGAGACCTTTGAACAATCTTGCTCTTATCATGTAATTAAAGGCTGCATACTTCTCTTGCTTCTTATCTACCGCTGTATGAGCCATAGCAAGGTTCGCATACGACCAAAACAAAAGTGCTTTAACTATATTCAGCTCTTTTTTAACCACCTTGGTTCCTTTTGCAGATGCCCGGTATAAAACGCGGTGGCTTTTTGCCGCCGCCCTTGATGCCGTTGTTATGTTAATTTTTCAAGTAATGTTGCATCATAAAATATTTGCTTTAAATCTGGTTCATTATAATCTGGCAACAAATCAATGTGTTCTGCATGAAAAATCAAATAGTATTTCCTGCATAGGATTTCGAATGTTTCTATACAACTTTCCAATTCGGAAATTTGAGGTGCAGATTTAAAATCCCTTTTATCTCTATGCGCTAAGCGTTGATCTGAAAGTACCTCAATATTATCTGAATATTTTTTTAAATGTTCCAAGTCGGACTTTACAATTTCTGGGTCTATATGGTCGTATACATCCATTGAATACTCATTGAAATGGGCATCTGCTTAGCAATCGGACTGTTTATATAAAGTCTCTTAAAATATTCTCGAGATATTAATTCGGGATTCTCAATTATTTCTTCAAGAAGGCGTGCAAATGAAATACTCTGTTTATCAATTTTTATTTGGCGTCTTATCCCCATGACTACATGAGATACATAACTGCTACACAAATAATGGCCTAAAATACGCTTGCCTTTTGAGACTTGATTTGATTCTATAAGTTCCAACATCTGCCAAAAAATATTTCTACCAATCAAAAGCTCGGAGATCTCTACTTTTATTACATCAAGCCATTTTATCCATTTTTGTAGTTTGTGATCCATAGCATTTTTTAACATAACGTGCTGGTCACCTGCGCCAAAAGCCAATGATGACTTCGCAAAAGCAAAGTTTTACACTGATATAGCAGATGCGAAAAACGCCCAGGCTTTTGGTGTCAGGTGCACTGGCTGGTTCGAGGCTTCTCGGTTTTTCGACATTTCTAAAACTATACGCTAATTGCTTGATACTCCAAATAAGCAATCAGCTTAATTTAAACTGGGTAGCTGATTGACTCAAGTTGATCACCATTAACCATTCGAATTAACAAAGTATTCGAACGGTTTTGAATAAAAAGTGAAGGAACAGAAATTTGCAATATATTCAACTTGATAAGTAGTATCTGCTGATTTTCTATTTTGTTATGTTTACAGGCAGTTAGTCATGGGTACATTCGATTCTTTACTAAACATTTGAAACAGGTTTTCCATATACAGGGCTATTAGGAACAACATTTCTTAAACACTAGTAATTTTCAAAATCCCTAACTGCTTTAACTACTTTAAAATATTATGAAAAAGAAAATCAGCAGATACTAAGTACTTGGCCATAAATTTTTCTGTACTCACCTTTGTGCCTTTTTTTGCGCCTTTGTGTGAGATATAAAATCCTGGAAAACTTATGGCCGGGTACTTACCTGTTCTAAGCTTGAGTCAATCAGCCACCCAGTTAATTTAATTGTTCGGCATCTTTTTAACGATGTCATATTGTAGGGAATACCCACTTACATACGCGATATACACCACAACCCATCTTTTTTTTTCTTAATAGCTCTGAATAGATCATAAGTTTTGACTTTTTTTATACCTGGTTTATCAGGCCCTGGGTCAAAGATGGTGACTATATGGGAAGCAGTATCAAAATTTACAATTAAACTTACATGACCTATTGTATTAAATTCAGGCTTATCATTAAGAGCGCCGTAATCATAACCTACAATTATATGAGAAGAGTTGTTTAATTCTTGCTGAATTTTATTTTCAAACATCCAGTCCTCAAACAAGCTAATAGAATAATATCTTTCCTTTAACGCTATATTGTTGCCTGAAAAAAAAATGTTTATTGCGTTTGATGTTAATATTATACCAAATAAGTTTGGGTCATTAGTAATATGAGTATTATTAATAGAACCTTTGTAGTCTTCCGGAACATGAACACCAAATGAATCTGCAATATGAATTTGTCCGTAACTAATACTAAACTCTGTATTAATAATTATCTGTAAAAGACAAGCAACACAACAATATGGTGCAGATGTTTCAAAAATGTATTTTTTAAAAGGTGAATTTTGCATTTTTTGTTATATAGTAGTCATAAATGATTTGTGACCAAGACTCCATAATATCATATTTATTTTTTAGATTTTCTTTGGTAACCCAATGTGCTTCCATCTTATCTGATTCAACTACTGAATAATTTGGGTCATCTATCTTGAATAAATAAAATATACATAGATGATGTTTGCCCACATCAGAGTCATCATCATTGATGACTCCAATTAATTCAGGAATATTTGTGTGGTTGATAAAGATTTCTTCATCCATTTCTCTTTTTAAAGCTTCAGAAACAATATCAAGACTACTGTTTTCGTCAGATGGGTTTATATGGCCTCCTATTCCAAGAGAGTATTTATTGTGTAATCTTGATTCCGACTGAGTGCTGTATCTTTTTAATAACAGAAACTTGTCTTGATGGGTAACCATGGCATATGGAATAATCTGCTTATAATCAAGATCATTTTCAGCCAGATTTCTGGGTATATATTTACAATTATATAAAATAATATCTCTAATTTCATTATTGAATGATGTGAATAATTTAATTGTGCTGAGATCAAGAATTTTTTTTAAAAATTTTGTTTTCACAACTAAAACTTTTTCATCATGCATAGTTAGTTTCCCCATTAAAATAAGTTAACACTTCCAAAAAGCCAAAAATTCACTTCTAATCAATGTATACCAGTCTCCATCGGTTGGCTTGTACACGATTTTAGGCTTATTGGCACCACCCTTAGTGCGGAATGTGTATCTCTGTAAAAATGCCTCACCATCTGACGAATTTCCATCAACAAAAACACAGCTGTATTCAAATAAATAATCAATTGTTTTAATTTTTACATTTTGAGGGTATTGATTTTTTAAATTATTAAATAGCTTTAAATTCTCCTCGGTACGCTTTTGTTCTTGAACTGGATCAACACCTCCTGGAAAACGTAAAGAAGTCATTTTTATGGCTTCGCCATGTGATGTAGCTAAAATTACAGACAATTTACCGCCGTTATCCAACATGTTTGTAAGGGAATTATAATGTTCGTTCATAAATGAACTGTGGTGTACACCAATAAGCCATATTTCATTTGCATTCCTAATTTTATTTTCAAAATGGGTTGGGAATGATTCACATATTTTACCTTTTGATGCAATATTGCTTATAATATCTTCTAGCAAAAACCTATGCTTAATTTGTGATAATGAAATTAAAGCAAGGGTGGCTAATAATATAGCAAAAACAATTTCATTGGAGACCAAACTAAAAAGACTCAATATAACCGCAATGCTGGCCGCTATAATCGTGGCGTATGAATCAATATTGTTACCTTCTTTTATATCTACGATAGCTCTTGACCAATAATTCATATTATTTCACCTGTAAAGACTGAACTGTGTTGAAACAAATAGCGGGAATCTCTGTCCAATCTGCTATAAAAAAGTTTTCATTTTCATTTGATAATATTTCATTTTTTCCTATCGTTCGATTGCTAAGAGGACCTTTGAAATATATACATATAATATCCTTGTTATGTGCAAATTTACTTCTTAAAGAGGTCATAAATTCATGATTATCATCAATGATGATTAATTTTGTTTCGCATAAGTCAAGAACTTGTGTGACTACCTGTATTTTCCATTCAACAGAAGAATAAAAATTTGTTTCATTGTTTCTTAAAATTATTGGAACCAGTGGCAAGTTATGATTAGTAATTTCCTCAATTGTTGCATCAAGCACACCTAATGGTCGTGCTGATAAATACCCTAATATTTTCAGTTTAGAATGCCTGTTTAATTGTTTAACGGCTGCTAAAGCACCATCAACCAATGGTACATTTTTATATAATGTATCATTCTTCCTTAGTTTCTCGGCAACTAAAACAAATTCATCGTATAATGGAGTATTAAGAAAATAGTTATCCATACTCCCAGCCATTTCTATATCTTTAACAGTAAAATGAACAGACAAAGCTTCCTGTACAAAGAGCTGCCAATTGTATAAAGGATTGAAAATTGTTTCATCAAGGTCAATTAATATATGGTTTAAGCTTGTTGTTAAGCCTTTTCTGAGACCATGAATAGAATTTATTGGTTTATCTGATGATTTAATTACCATATGCGTTTGCTCCATATTTTATGGTAAATATGAGGTGGGTTCACTTTGTTTTTGATATTTGCCGTTATAAGGGTTTTGCGGGGGATTTAACATTTTGAAAAAAAATATCTGACAAATCGGAAGACCTGAAAAAATTTTAATTGGCATAATGTTGTTGTTGATAATTTCAAGTGTAATTTTCCCCTTAAATCCGGGATCAATATGGCCATCACAATTATGCACTTGTAAACCCGCGCGAGCAATATTCCCTTTGGTTTCAATAAATCCTTGGAGTTGTAATGGAATATTAACTTCCTCTATAGTAGATGCTAATATGAAATTTTTAGGTTGCAGCAAGTAGCCGTTATGGCCAATCTTTTTTTTGATAATACTTGAGCATTCTTGACCTATTTCTATAATATCACAGTGATAAATACCTATATTTGAGTCCAATGACAAATCAACACTACTTGGGCCAAGATTACCTTTATTAAAAGGTGAAATCAACGATACGCCCATAGAAAGGTATTCTAATATATCACCATCTGATAATACCATGATAAATTATGTTTAGTAGATATCGGGTTGACTCCAGTTAAACGGCTATAACTTATTGAATTAATGCAACTTTAAGTTGATTGATATGATAAAAGCGTAAATGATTAAAAAGCTTGTGTGTTCAAAGTGATACCAGATGCAGACTGGAGTTAATCCGATACCCCGTTTTATGTTTTTTATATGAAGTTTGACTATACCAGTGACAACTCGAACGCCGCTAATCAGCCGCATGTCTTTTTGTGTCGGCTGAATTAGCATTGTTATACCCATAATAATCTGATTTAAATTTTGTTTTATTGATATCTGGCTAAATGTATAATGAAGTCGTCTGTGGTTTTTTGCGTAACTGGAATCCTGTTTTTTTTGCATGCATCAAGTATAGTCTGCTTAAAATCGTTTTTCTGGTTCTGTGTGAATTTAACGCCAGATTTTTGAATTGCATATTCTATAAGCTCTTCTGGGTTATTAGAATATTTACTTGGTGTTGTAGAATGGTGAAACCAAGACTTTTTACATTTTGGGCATTCCATCAAACTGTCATCGATAATGTGTTGGCAATAAATACATTCTTTCATTTAAACAATCCGAGTACTATCAAGAGCAGATAAAGCTGCTTGAGTATGGTAAGCATCCAAATCTAATAAAAGTGGATTAAAAGAATTTTCTTGCCTTCTTTTATCATCTAAAAAGTAAGCGACCACTTCAATAACCCTTAGAAGATTGCCTAATGTCAACGAAATTGATTTTGCGGTTGAAATAAGATTGCTTAATATTTTTTTTCTTTCTTCAATATTCTTATTAATTTTAGAGAAGGTTTTCAATTCTCCAATTTTTGTTAATGAATGCTGGTAATCAATGTAAGACGGCGATTGTTTTATCTCCCCAATAAATTGGTTTAAGTCTTTAATCTTTTCCTTTAAATTTTTGCCGATAACCTCTGTTTGCACTGATTTAACATTGAGCACGGGTATTCGGACTATTTGGTATGGTTCAAACAAGCCGATTATACGCGATATTATCTTTCTTTCAATATCGGCAACTGACTGATTATATTTTTCCCTTAATTCCCCTATAAAATAATTATAATTTAGATCAACATGAGAAAATATTTCACAGCCAATATTTATCATGTTTATTGGGTCATATATTTTAAAGTCACTATCTGATAGACCGAATGTATCGCTTCTCTTTTTTATATATTGTATAAAACTGCTGCTTACATCATCACCTATTGAATGACCATAATAACATATCCTATCAATACCATGCTGAAAGAGAATGTCTGTATAAGAAGGTCGCGCAATATTATAGTTAGTAATAATGCATGAAACATGAAAACCAATTGTTTGTTCAGTAGTTTTTTCAGTCATTGAACTGATATCCCTTTTGTTTAGAGATCATAATCTTTAATAGGGTATAATGTATGTTTCGCGCAGTTAGATTCTAACATGCTTAATTCATTGCATTTGCAGATTTTAGCAAATAATATATCTGTAAATCCGAAAAAAAGCAAGAAGGAGAGTAAAACATGCAT
>JABZFQ010000379.1 GCA_014237365.1 Desulfobacteraceae bacterium
ATCGTTTTGCACATTCCACCAATATCTCGCATATATCACAGAGCGGGGAACCATCCCCGAAAATCAATAACTTTGTTCTATTTTGGTTACACTCAAGTTAATTCGTCCACGTTCCTTAACGGGTTGCGGGTAATATTCACTTTTCAATGCTTGTCCATCATCTTTCAAAACAACTTGGCGCTTATGAAGGAAAGTTTGCCTTAAAATGCATTTTATGATAGATTCACTCGCTTAAAATGCATTTTACTGGAAACGAATATGATTTACCTGATAAATACATACAACCCACACTGGGAAGGGCAAGTCCAGCCCGAATGGTCATGGCCAAGACGGCGTGTTTTCGAGTATATACTGAAGTTGATAGACGGCCCTCTCTCATTAGGTATTGGAGGATTGCGGAGAACAGGAAAGACAACCATTCTGAAACAATTAGTGGGAGAGCTGTCAGCAAACAGGGTTCCGGCCAAAAGGATATGCTACTTCCAGTTTGACAGGGATCTTGTTTTAAAACATGATAACGTTTTAGAAAGGGTGTTGGATGCGTATCTTTTGGATTTTCTGGATGAAGCCATTGGACGTATAAAGGACAGGGCATACATTTTTTTAGATGAAATTCAACTTGTCCCCCGCTGGTCTGACATAGTTAAACGGTATTTAGACCGTGATCCAGCGCTTACTTTTGTGGTTTCCGGATCATCCTCTTTGCTGCTGGAATCGGAATCGGCAGAAAGCTTAGCCGGTCGGCTTGACATGCTGCGCCTGTCCCCACCTGATTTCAGGGATTACATGACAATCAATGGACTTGAACCACCGCCTGAGTTCAAAATTGATCCTGGCTTGCGAAAGATCCCCACTGAAACAGCCCTTTTTTACGGGGCGAACAAGTCCCGTCTTACTACGGCATATCTCGACTATTTGAGGTGGGGTGGCTTTCCCCGGTTAAAAGAACTCGATGATGAGGAATCCAAACGTCGATATATTAAAGAGGTGGTTGTAGAAAAAATATTGAGATACGATCTTCCTGCCCGTTTTGGGGGTGAAAATCCTATTGACCTGGAAATGCTTTATGGAATCTACGCCAGTGAATATGGGCAAATAGTAGAATACAACACCCTATCCAGGGACGTCGGGATTTCCGTAGGCAGGCTAAAAAGGCTTACTGAGTCATTGATGGCCGGATATCTTGTACAATACTGTTTTAACTATACACGTTCTAAAAGAAAATCCGGAAGGACAGGGAAAAAAGTCTATCTGAGCACTCCCTCCCTTGCCGCACACCGGTATGGACCACTGGATACTTTTCCCGAAATATTAGGGAGAATTGTAGAAAATGATGTATTTCTTCGTCTAAGAGAAATGGATGCAAACCTGACATTCTGGAGGGTTGGCAGGCAGGAAATTGATTTCATCTTTCATATGCAGGATGTCGTGTTCCCTGTGGAATGTAAAACCGGGCGTTTAAGATCCAATGATACCCGTTTAATTCGGTCTTTAGCAGAAAAGTGGGGGGCGCCATTTTCAGTGATGGTTACATTTGATACATTCGATTTTTCAGACCCATCGATCCTGCGTGTGCCGGCCTTTATGCTTTAGGAACGGGGACAGACGGTATTTTCAGGGCACGCCCGCCAGTCGTCCACGTTCCTTATCTGGTATTAGGGGAGGCAGAGAAGCCTTCAATAAAATTTCAGACACATTTCAAAAAGGTGAATGAATGCTGCCATATCTATCAGCAAATGTGAACCAAAGGTAGGGACGAATCTTGTAATTGCCCTAATCAGGACGATCACAAGGATGGGTTGATCAACGAATTTGATCCACTACCAAATTTTGTTAATATATTTTGTAGGTTTTCATGGAAACAATATCGAAAGCAATCAAGGAATATCTTAATTCAAATGGAAAAAATCCTTTCAGAGCTTGGCTTGAATCTTTGAAAGACACTAAAGCTCGCGCAAAAATCCGTATAAGAATCAACCGAATCAGGCTTGGTAATATGGGAGATTATAAGTCAGTAGGCAATGGAGTATATGAATTACGTATTGACTATGGTCCTGGTTATCGAATCTATTTTGGAGAAAAAGGCAAGATACTTGTTATTCTACTTTGTGGAGGAAATAAAAGAACTCAGAGCAGTGATATTGAAAAGGCTCAAGGATACTGGAAGGATTATAAAAGGAGAAAAAAATGAAAAAAGCCTCAGTCGATTATCGTGAAGGCCTGATTGCGGATTTAAGAAATCCTGTAGAGGCTGCTGCATATATAAATGCGGCTTTTGAAGACGGTTCACAAGAAATGCTCCTCTTAGCGCTTCAAGATGTGGCAGAAGCAATGGAGATTAATAAATTAGAAAATCAAGCGAAACTTAATGAAGGTAGAATAGATAGACCTTTTTCTATAGAGGACAGTTCTATATTATATAGGCTATCTGATCTTTTACAAAGAGTTGGACTTAAGCTCGCTGTTGAAGCTAAATCATCTATTGTCGCCTAATATTAGGGGAGGCAGAGAAGCCTTCAATAAAATTTCAGACACATTTCAAAAAGGTGAATGAGTGCTGCCATATCTATCAGAAAATGTGAACCACAGATCAAAGAGGAATAATCATGAATATACTGAATAAAATAACTATTAAGAGCCGAATGGTTTTGGCATTTGTGCTGATGCTGCTTATTTTTGTTCTTTTTGGTCTGTTTTCAATCATTGAAATGAAGCAATTGGGTGAATTGACCTCCACCATGTATGAACATCCGTTTAAGGTTTTAAGTGCGGTGCTAAAAGCAAAAGCAGGCGCCATCAGGATGCACAGAAGCATGAAGGATGTATCAGTCTCCCCAACAGAGATGGAGTTACACATTGCGATTCAGGCTGTCCAATCTGAAGAAAAGACTGTTTACCAGTATCTTGACATTGCACAAAAACAGATTCTGGGAAAAGAGGGAAAGGATCTGGTTCAAGAAACCATGGAGATGTTTGCCGGCTGGAAACCGATCCGGCTGGAGGTGGAGCAGCTTGTTTTAAAAAAGGATAGAGAAGCCGCAGCACGCATCACCAGAGGCAAGGGCGCAGACTATGTTTCCCGGCTGGAAAGAAATATGATTGAACTTGCTTCTTATGCCGCAGATAGCGCGGACATCTTCATGGAGAACGCTCGTGATATGCAGCATCGATCCCTGAGAAACACGATTATTTTTATCTGCATCGTCGCCTTGCTTGCATTTATCATCGCCTGGTTTATGATAACCAGCATCATATCCAGCGTGTCCACCCTGAAAAATACCATGTCTGAGATCACAAAAACCGGAACTCTCACCAAAACAAAACTTTCCGGAAATAACGAAATCACGGAGATATCGCGACATTTCAACGACGTGATCGACAGGCTGCAGGACGAGTTCTGGCTCAAAGACGGTCAGACTAAACTGGCTAAAGAGTTGCCCGGCGATCTTCCTTTTGATGATTTTGTGATTCGAAGCATTAATTTTATATCAAGATATGTGAACGCATGCACCGGAGCTCTTTATGTGTATAACGAAAAGCATTCTCTATGCCAACTGAAAGCGTCGTTTGTTTTTACGGAAAGAAAGTTTTTTTCCAGTGAATTTAAACTCGGTGAGGGGATTGTGGGACAGGTTGCTGTTGAAAAGAAACCCATTTTGCTTAAAGGCATTACCAGAGAAGAGGCTCTGGGAAACACCGGCACTCTCAGCGAGCCCCCGAAGAGCATCTATGCCATACCATTGCTGTACGAAGAAAAACTGTACGGAGTATTGGAGGTCGCATCATTTGAAGAGATAGACAAGCTTAAAGTGGAATTTATGGATACAACCGCTCGCATTCTTTCCATATCCCTCTACAGTGTATTGCAGAAAATGCAGATTGAAGAACTTCTGCAAACCTCACAAGAATCCAGGATGCAATTAGAGGCCCAGACAGAGGAACTCCAAGCCCAGACAGATGAATTGCAGGCTCAGTCTGAAGAACTCCAGCAGACGTCAGAAGAATTACAGGAACAGAACGTGGAACTTGAAGTGCAGAGCCGGCAGGTTGAGGAAGCCAACCGCCTGAAAAGCGAGTTTTTGTCCAACATGAGTCATGAGCTCAGGACTCCACTTAACTCGGTCATGGCATTGTCACGGGTTCTCATGATCCAGGCAAAGGATAATCTTTCCAAAGAGGAGATAAGCTATCTTGAAATCATCGAACGGAATGGAAAGCAGCTTCTCTCTTTGATTAATGACATCCTTGACCTGTCCAGGATAGAAGCCGGCAGGATGGATATAAGGCCAAAAGTATTTTCAATACGTTCAACAATTGAGACTATTCTGGAAAGGCTTGAGCCCATGGGTAAAGAAAAGGGTATTGATCTGCATCAAGAAATTCAGGATAATTTGCCGCAAATTGAAAGCGATGAACAAAAGGTGCATCAAATCCTGCAGAATCTTCTGGTAAATGCCGTCAAATTCACAGAAAAAGGGCATGTAACAGTCTCTGCTCACAGTGATGCAGACAAATTTTATATTGAAGTTGCAGATACTGGCATTGGTATGTCCAATAAAGACCTGCCCTATATATTTGAAGAGTTCAGACAGATTGACGGCACTTCCTCAAGGCCTTATACTGGCGTAGGTCTTGGTCTTGCCATCGCTTATAAGACTGCCAAAATACTGGGCGGAGATCTGTCGGTAAAAAGCACCCCGGGAAAGGGAACCACATTTTTTTTAACCTTGCCGCTTAAATGGCAGGGAATAGTTAACGCGTCTGAACCTCCTGGCATGATGACACAAGTTGACACTTCTGCGCAAAATACCATCCTTGCTGCAAACGACGAGTCTGAAATTGAAAACCGGCATAAATGCCAGGAGAACAAAAAACCTGAAACCGGCGCTAGAATTCTTGTGGTTGAAGACAACGAAGCCGCTGTTATCCAGATAAGAGAAGTCCTGGAAAGCGAGGGGTATAAGGTGGATGTGGTACGCGGCGGTCAGGAAGCGCTTGAGTATGTTAAGCAAACAATCCCGAAAGGAATTATCCTGGATCTGATGATGCCTGAGGTTGATGGGTTTGAAGTGCTGGAAAAAATCCGCGGCGCCAAAACCACAGCAAAAATTCCGGTACTGATTCTCACAGCCAAGGATTTGACAGCGGAAGATTTCAAAAAATTAGGCGACAACAATATCCAGCAGTTGATTCAAAAAGGGGATGTGGACCGCCAAAACTTATTATTCAAGACCAGATTAATGCTTGGTACAAAACCGAAGGTAAAACCCATAACTCGTAACCCGACTACGGGGAGGAACCTGTGCCGAAGATATTAGCTATTGACGATAAAAAAGATAACTTGATTGCTCTTTCAGCCTTATTAAATATCTTGATTCCAGATTGCAGTGTAATAACTGCTCAATCAGGAGCTGAAGGTCTAAAAAAAGCAAAAACCCAGTCGCCTGATACGATTCTGCTTGATATCAAAATGCCTGGAATGGACGGATATAAAGTTTGCAACAGACTGAAAGACGATGTAACAACAAAACATATTCCGGTTATTATGATTTCCGCCATCAATACGGAATCAGAAGACCTTGTTAAAGGGCTTGAGACCGGGGCAGATGCTTATCTGGCTAAACCCATTGATGAATACGTGTTAATTGCGCAGGTTAAGACAGCCCTGCGGATCAAGAAAGCAGAAGATCAGTTGCGCAGACAAAAAGATTTGCTGGAAAGTACAGTGCAGAAACGAACTGCCGAATTGCTGCGAACAAACGAGGAACTGAGACATGAAATAAATAATCGCATAAACGCTGAGAAACAGTATCGGATGCTGGTCGAGACAATGAATGATGGCCTTTTTCTGATGGATGAAAACTTTCTAATAACTTTTGCCAACAACAGGCTTTTTGAGGTATTAGGATACCCAAAGGACAAAATTATTGGAATGTCCGTGCATAATTTCCTTGATGTAAGCAACCAGTGCATTTTTGACGAACAAATGGAATTACATAAAAAAGGCAACCACGCAGTTTATGAAATTGTATTCACCGGAAAAGACGGGCAAAAAATTTTTGCGATCGTATCACCGAGCGCTATTATTGATGCAGATGGTCAATTTAAAGGCAGTCTTGATGTTATTACAGACATTTCCGAGAGAAAACAACTTGAAGCCCAATTAGTTCAGTCCCAGAAGATGGAGGCCATCGGCACTCTGGCCGGCGGCGTTGCCCATGACTTCAACAACCTGCTGACCGTCATTATCGGTAATGCCCAGCTTGCATTGATGGATGTCATCAAGGATGGATCCTTACGTAAGCAAATAGAAGAGATCCAGAAAGCCGGGAACAAGGCAGCTTCTTTAACCCGCCAGCTTCTTGCCTTCAGCCGCAAGCAGATTGTCCAGCCCAAAATCCTGGATATTAATGAATTGTTAACAGATATAGAAAAGATGCTTGGCCGCCTTATTGGGGAAAATATTGAGATGTTGACGATTCAGGCACCTGCATTGTGGCAGGTGAAAATAGACCCCTGCCAGATTGAGCAGGTAATCATAAACCTTGCGATTAATGCCAGGGATGCCATGCCAAGAGGTGGCAAGCTCACCATTGGGACAGCCAACGCTGATCTGAACGAGAATTATTTTAGCGAGCACGGTATTGAAGGAAAAAAGTCAGGCCATTATGTGATGCTGTCTATAAGCGATACAGGCTGCGGGATGGACAAAGAAAACCGGAAACATATCTTTGAGCCTTTCTTCACCACAAAGGAAGTCGGCAAGGGCACCGGATTGGGTCTGTCCACTGTATACGGCATTGTCAAACAAAATAATGGCTTTATCTGGGTCTACAGCGAGCCCGGAAAAGGGACAACATTCAA
>JABZFQ010000219.1 GCA_014237365.1 Desulfobacteraceae bacterium
ATTTTCCGGAGGTTCGAATCGTTTTGCACATTCCACCAATATCTCGCATATATCACAGAGCGGGGAACCATCCCCGAAAATCAATAACTTTGTTCTATTTTGGTTACACTCAATTCAATTAATGCTTAGGAACGTGGACGAAACAACTTCCACAACTATGCATCACAGCTTCAGGCCGCCTTTGTTTGATCTCAAATCTGTGCGCCTATTTGGGGAAGTTATTTCGTCCACGTTCCTTATTAGCCAAAGTCAGACTCAAGCTTTTTCCCCTTTTATTTTTAAAGCCTCCTCATATACTTTATTTTTAGGGAGGCCGTATTTTGTTGCAATTTGTTTTGCAATGCTTGAAATCTTATTATCCGCTAATTCTAAATTATTTTTTATTTCTTGTCTTATAATTTCCAATGGGACATCTTTATCTTTAATATACCCTTTTACCAAAAGAGTGATTTCGCCCTTAATAGCGGACCGGGCTTTAAGGTTTTGAAAAATTTCAGACACGAAACCCCTTATAAATTCTTCGTGAAGCTTTGTCATCTCTCTGGAAAGTACGCAGTACCTGTCACCAATTATCAATTTAATTTCGTCCAAAAATTTTAAAATACGTTTTGGAGATTCATAGAATATCATTGTCCTTTGTTCGTTTGCAAGTTCCCTTAACAGCTTGAGATGCTTATTCTTTGTTTTTGGGAGAAATCCGATAAAAACGAATGAATCGGTTGGCAGGCCAGCTGCGCTTAGAGCAGTAATAGCAGCAGATACGCCTGGAATAGGTACAACTTTGATATTGCTTGCAATGGCCGCCTTTATTAAACAATATCCCGGATCAGACACAGAAGGTGTGCCGGCATTTGATACAAGAGCAACAGACAATCCTTGTTTAAGCTTTTTAATGATGCCTGGTATTCGTTTTTTTTCATTGTGCTCATGATAGGAGACAAGATTGCCTTTAATTTTGTGATGCGATAAAAATCGGCCTGTATGTCTTGTATCTTCTGCTGCAATAGTATCTGCCTGCTCAAGTATATTCAGAGCCCTTATGGTGATATCGTCCCTGTTTCCTATGGGGGTTGCAACTATGTAAAGGTTGCCCTCCCTGTTTTTCTTCCCCGAATCATTTATAGGCGAGTTCAAAGGCATTTTTTATTATTTCTATGCTGGACTTGTCCTTTGCTGAACTGATAGCTACCACATCAAATCTTGCTTTTACATTGCTCTGCTTTGTGGATTTAATATACAACAAAGCCACCATTGAAACCTTTCTTTGTTTCTTAGGGGTTACAGCCCATTTTGGATTTCCGAACCGATTTGAACTTCTTGATTTAACCTCAACAAAAACAAGTGTATTTTTATCTTTTGCAATAATATCAATTTCGCCCAGTTTTGTCCGGTAATTCTGTTCCAGGATTTTGTAACCATGTTTTTTTAGATGCCTGGCTGCAATTGATTCACTTTTTTCCCCAAAATTCTGCTGTTTGTTTAACATATTAATAACGGTTTACGGTTCACGGTTTCCAGCTTTTTAATGAATCTTGTAATGATTGAAGCATGTTTGATAGTAACAGTTCACCGTTGTCGGTTTACAGTTAACAGTTTTATGTTTTGATCAACCGTGAACTGTGAACCGTAAACCGTGAACGATTGTAATTAAAGGTATTCTTTAACCCCCTTGAAAGTGCGTCTATGAATTGGGCAGCATCCGAATGTCCTGATGGCCTCTTTATGAGCCTTGGTCGGATATCCTTTATGTTTTGAGAATCCAAATTGAGGGTAATCATGGTCATACCTTTCCATAAGCCTGTCTCTGCTTACCTTGGCAATAATGGATGCAGCAGCAATAGATATACTCAGAGCATCACCTCGTATAATGGGCTGCTGCTGCAGATCCGTTGGTATCCTGAATTTGCCGTCTATTAGAAGATAATCAGGTTGAGGACTAAGATTTTTAACAGCAATGGCCATAGACAGAAGGGATGCATTCAGAATATTGATTCTCTCAATTTCGATATTGTCAACTATTCCTATACCTATTGAAACAGCTTGATCGTACAGCTTTTCATACAAATATGAGCGTTTTTTAGGTGATAATTTTTTTGAATCAATAATATCGGAATCATTAAAGGAAGTGGGCAGAAGAACGGCTGCAGAAACAACCGGGCCGGCCAATGGTCCTCGACCGGCCTCATCAATGCCTGCAATATATGAAAAGCCTTTTTCAATTGCTTTTGATTCAAATAACCACAGGTCTCGTTTCATGAGCAAACTATCTAACACCTAAATTAAGCGATTTTTGGCTCGATCTGCACTGATCTCTTTCGCATCAAGAATTCGCGAAAATCCTCGACATATCCACGGGTATGCCTGCGGTTTTCGCAAACCCTTATGCATCAAGATCTCAGCACATTTCTTCCCCAAAAATCGCTCAACTTAGGTAAAGCGGCGTTCTTTTATTCTGGCAGCTTTGCCTCTGAGTTTACGTAGATAATAAATTTTTGATTGCCGCACCCGTCCCCTGGAAACAATCTCGATTTTATCTATTATCGGAGAGTGGAGAGGAAATATACGTTCGACTCCAATACCATAAGATACCTTACGTACGGTGAATGTGGCATTTGCCAGGCCTTTGCGCTTACTTATTACAACGCCTTTAAAAGCCTGAATACGCTCTTTTTCACCTTCTTTTATCTTAACATTAACTGTAACTGTATCGCCTGCAGCAAAATCAGGCAAATCAAGCCGCATCATTTCTTTTCCTAATTGTTCTATTGGTTGCATAATATTAGTTCCTTGTAAAATTAATTAGTCTCCCAGCAGTCTATCCATTATAACGGCAGCCGCACACCGAACCGAGAGGTGGTTGTAACGCGAGCCTCCCATTACCGGCTCAAGAAGATAATCGGCTTCGGCAATAAAGTTTTCTGAAAGCCCCCAGGCAGTCCCGAAAACCAAAATATGGGGTTTGCCGTCTTTAAGCTTGTTGCGAAGATTGCTGAAGCTTATGCTTTTGTTATTTTGCTTTGCGGAAGTCACAACCGTTTTTGGGCAGCCTTGGCCCGTGTTATTGAGATGGTCTATTATTTCAGTTAAAGAATCTTTTAACCTTATCAGCTCTAAAGCTTCACGCCTTTTTGGATTATATCTTGAGCCTGCTCCATCAGTCCAGTGCGATACAAGCTTTTTAACAAGCTCTTTCTGTTCCTTTAACGGCGTAACAACAAAGAATTTTCTTACTCCATAAGTTTTTGCCACTCTTGCTATATCGTGCAGATCAAGGTTTGTTACGGCAGATGCAATTATTGCTCCGTTCTTATTGAGAACCGGATAATGCATTAGTGCTATGTAAAGGTTGGAAGTGTATAATTTTTTCAATATCCAGGCACCACTTTTTAAGAATTTCTATTTCCTGTTCACTTAACTGTCTATTTTTCAACAGATCTTTTCTTTTCAGGAATGTCCGGATCAGCGACGCTTCCAGCTTCCATTTTTCTATTTTTTTGTGGTTGCCGGACAGAAGTACTGCGGGCACATCTTCGCCTTCAAAAGTCCTTGGCCTTGTGTATTGAGCATGCTCTAAAAGATCATCTGAAAATGAGTCTTTTTCAGCAGAATCCACTCCTCCCAGTGTTCCGGGGATTAGCCTGGTTACAGAATCTATTAGAACCATTGATGCCAGCTCGCCTCCGGTAAGCACATAATCGCCTATCGAAATTTCATCATCTATTAAATTCAGGCGGATACGTTCATCTATTCCCTCGTAGCGACCGCAAACCAGAATAAGCCCATCATATAAGGCAAGTTTTTGAGCAATCTTTTGATTAAAAACTCTGCCCTGAGGTGTGAGCTGAATCGTTACAGAATCAGGAGATTTTTTTTGGGCCAATCGAATAGCACCGGCAAGGGGTTCCGGTTTCATAACCATTCCGCAACCACCGCCATAGGGACGGTCATCAGTGCTCTTATGCCTGCCTTCTGCAAAATCTCTAATATTTATGGTGAAAGCGGATATCTTATTCCGTTCTATCGCCCTTTTTATAATGCCATGCGCCCAAAAGGGCTTGAACATTTCAGGGAAGATAGTCAGGACAATGAAATTCATCATAAACCGTCAGGCAAATCAACCGTCATTATTTTCTTGTTAAGATCTATTGATAAAACCACTGATTCAATCACAGGAATCAGAATTTCTTTATCCCCGCCTTTCACAACAAATACATCATTACTACCCGTTGGAATTATTGATTCAACACGGCCGATGTGCTCGTTATCTATTGTAAAAACAGAAAGGCCAATAATATCAAACCAGTAATAGATTCCATCTTCCAGTTTTGGAAGGCCTGCTTTGCTTATAAAAAGCTCAGAACCGATTAATGGTTCCGCCTGAGAGATGGTAGTAATATTTTTCAGAGTCAATAAAATGATTTGCTTGTGAGGTTTGGCCCAGTTAACCGCATGGATCTCTTCATGTCCTTTTGTATTTCTTATGAGAATTAAATTGTCTGGTTTAAATACAGACAAAGATTCAGCATAAGAATAGACCCTGAAGGTTCCCTTTAGACCATGCGTGCCGACTATCTTTGCAATAAGAAGAGAACCATTATTTCCCACGAGATTATTCTATAATCTCTAAAACCGTGCGTTTTTTTATTTTGGCGGAGGAAGCGCTTAATATAGTCCTCATTGCCCGTGCTGTTCGGCCTTGTTTCCCAATTACCTTTCCTAGATCGTCCTTTGCTACTTTAAGTTCAAGCACCGAAGTCTGGTTACCCTCTACCTCTGAAACAGATACTTGTTCCGGATGATCTACCAGTGCCTGTGCAATATGCTTAATCAGATCTTTCATAGCTTCATCTCCTTTGTTACAGTTGGGATTCAGGGTAAATATAGACTTTCAGATAATTAATTTCACTGCGTTATCAGTCGTCGACGTATAACTAATACGCCTTCCTCCTTCTAGCCTTGTGAAATTAATTATCTGAAAGTCTATATAACACTAATTAATCGGGATTTGCGAACAAACCTTCTTTTTTAAAAAAGCTTTTTACAGTGTTTGTAGGAATAGCCCCTTGATCCATCCAGTATCTGATTCGTTCTTCCTTCAGTGAAACTTCAGCAGGATTTTTTAAGGGGTTATAAGATCCGACAGCTTCAAGGTATTTTCCATCCCTTGGGCTTTCAACGTCAGCCACAACAATTCTATAAAAGGGTCGTTTCTTTGCGCCATGTCTGGCCAATCTAATTTTAACCGGCATATTTTTTATCTCCTTAAAAAGGCAGCATGCCTCTGCCTAACCCGCGCATGCCGCCTTTATTCATCTTTTTCATCATTTTTATTATCTGCGTATAATTTTTCAGAAGTTTGTTGATATCCTGTATACTTGTACCACTGCCTTTGGCTATTCTTTTCCTGCGGTTTCCATTTATTATGGTGTGCTGGCGCTTTTCCTGCGGTGTCATTGAGTTAATTATGGCTTCGATTCTGATAAATTCTTTTTCATCTACTTCAAGATTTTTAAACTGTTTGTTTTTGCTAAAACCGGGAATCATGCTCAGTAAATCTTTTAATGAGCCCATCTTTCGTATCTGAACCATTTGATCTCGGAAATCATCTAATGTAAACTCATTTTTTCTTAATTTTTTTTCAAGTTCAACAGCCTTTTTCTCATCAACCATAGACTGGGCCTTTTCAATAATAGTAAGGACATCTCCCATCCCCAATATTTTTGAGGCCATCCTGTCTGGATGAAAAGGTTCCAGTTCACTAAGTTTTTCGCCAACACCAATAAACTTAATTGGTTTATTGGTTATTGATTTGATGGAAATTGCTGCGCCGCCACGTGCATCACCATCCATTTTGGTAAGAATAATACCACCCAGATTCAGGGTATTGTCAAATGATTTTGCTATATTTACAGCATCCTGCCCTGTCATGGCATCAGCAATAAGTAAAATATCAGATGGCTTAACTGCATCCTTAATATTACAGAGTTCCGCCATCAGATTTTCATCAATATGCAGACGCCCGGCAGTATCAAGAAGAAGAACATCGCATTTCTCTTGCTGTGCCGCAATTCCGGCTTTCCTGCATATCTGTACCGGATCCATCTCTACAGTAGAAGAATAAACAGGAATAGACAACTGTTCGCCAAGTTTTTTGAGCTGATCAATAGCAGCAGGGCGATAAACATCTGCCGGTACAAGGTAAGGCTTATTACCTTTTTTTCTTAATAAGACAGCGAGTTTTCCTGCTGTAGTTGTTTTTCCGGAACCTTGCAGGCCAACCAGCATAATAGATGCAGGTTTTGAACCCGAAAGATTCAAATCTTCGTGCCGGGTTCCCATAATTTCCGTCAATTCATCATTGACTATTTTGACAACCTGCTGGCCGGGCGTAAGGCTGGCCATAACTTCTTGTCCTAAAGCTCTTTCCTTAATATCGGCAATAAGTTTTTTTACAACTTTATAATGAACATCCGCCTCAAGAAGAGCTATGCGAACTTCTTTTAGACTTTCCTCTATATTTTTTTCAGTTAATTTGCCGTGCCCTTTTAGCTTTTTAAATACTAAATCAAGCTTGTCGGTCAGATTATCAAACATAATACACCGATTTAACTACTCAGTCTAACCACCTAAGGAACGGGGACGAAATAACTTCCACAACTATGCATCACAGCTTCAGGCCACCTTTGCCCGATCTCAAATCACAAAAATATTGAAATAGCTTGCTATTCCTTCAACTTTTGTGATTTGAGATCGAACAAATTTGACCCAAATCTTCTAAAAGAGTTGAAATTAATATCTATCCAATGGTATGTCAAGCAAAAATAATCGTAACTGCTCAGGCTCACGGTTCAATGGTTCAAGGTTAGAGAGCAATGACAACTTCAATAAACAAAACAGATATTCAAGAGTTAACCAGAGAACAATTGGCTTCATGGCTTGAAGATCGTGATATAGAGAATTATCGCGCAGGACAGATCCTTAAATGGATTTACAATCGCCAGGCAGACACATTTGATATAATGACAAATCTTGGGAAAGAAATCAGAAAACTGCTTTTTCTTAATTTTACTATTAACCGACTTGATAGAATTCACATTGAAAGATCGCAGGATGGTTCCGAAAAGTACCTTTTTAGACTTGAAGACGGAAATCATATTGAGAGTGTGCTGATTCCGGAAAAGGATCATTATACACTTTGTATATCAAGTCAGGTGGGCTGTGCACAGGGTTGCAAATTTTGTCTTACCGCAAAAGGCGGTTTTATGCGTAATTTATCAAAAAGTGAAATAGTAGCTCAGGTACGAGACATCTTAAAAGATCAAATTAGCTCAAAACGCATTACAAATATTGTTTTTATGGGAATGGGAGAACCTCTGGCTAATTTTCAAAATGTTATAAAAGCTATTCACACTATTACTGAAGCTGATTTTGGACTTGGATTTTCGAGCCGCAGAGTTACGGTTTCTACAGCAGGCCTTATATCGAAACTTTCATCTTTGGGAAATGAAACAAAAATTAATCTTGCAGTATCATTAAACGCAACAAATAATAAAACTCGTGACTTTCTTATGCCTGTAAATAAGAAATATCCAATAGAAGAGTTGCTTGATGCATGCCGCAGGTATAATTTAAGACCGGGCAGCAAAATAACGTTCGAATATATTCTGATAAAGGGAATAAATGATTCAGCAGAGAATGCAAGCCGGCTTGCCGAGCTGCTGAAAGATATGCGATCAAAAATTAATCTTATACCCTTTAATGAACACGAAGGCAGTGACTTCAGGCGACCGGAAGAATCAGTAATAAGTAACTTCAAAGAAATCCTGGTTGGAAAGGGCTGCACTACTATGGTCCGCCGCAGCAAGGGACAGGATATATCGGCAGCATGTGGACAGCTCAGCGCAAATGCAAAACATTAGATTAAGAGCTCTTTGACTGTTACCGGAGATATTGCTGTTACTTTTATTATTTCACTTCCGCATGAGTTAACAACCTGCGCATCAACCTTTGTATCGCCAGGCGCCTTGCTGTAACCGGCGCAAATTGATGCCGCCTTTATGATAATGTCTTTACTTGCCCTGTGAGGCATTAGAACTATCGGGCCTGGGAAATCTTTTACTTTTATAATCGTATCCGTGGATGGATTGTGATATTTTATTATTTTTTCGTTATCCTGTTTGGTACGTCCTATAATGAGTTTTGTATTATTGTTCAAACGAAGATGTCTGCCATACTTCAACAGATGCAGTTCTTTTTCAGTGTATGTGTTCTGGTATCCCAAAAGATCCTTGAGGCGGGCTGAATATCCTTTATCAGTAAGAAGACAGCCTCCTGCCGGATTAGGATATTCTATAATGCCGAATTTTTCAGCAAGTTTTATCTGGGGCTTGCGTGATCTTCCAGAAATATCAAGCAGCAGCTCCCTGTTTACGAGACCTTCTTTTTCAGGAATGGTTAAAGGCAGCCTCCTGGCGCTCAAAGGCCGAAGTATATAGCCGTCAATGCCAGAATGTTTCTCCACATAACGGAGAGATGATTTAGTCTGAGACATTGGGCGCTGGCCAAGCACTTCGCCGCTGAAAACAAAATTAAAGCCTTTATTTTTCATTATTGTGCCTGCAAGCCCGAACATCAGAGCATGGCAGTCCATGCAGGGATTCATATGCTTCCCGTATCCGCATGGGGGATTTTTCAGCATTTTAAGATAGACCTGAGTGATATTTTTTATTGTTATAGGTATTTTTG
>JABZFQ010000373.1 GCA_014237365.1 Desulfobacteraceae bacterium
TTCAGGCCGCCTTTATTTGATCTCAAATCCCAAAAATATTGAAATAGCTCGCTATTCCTTCAACTTTTGTGATCTGAGATCAAACAAATTCGACCCAAATCTGTGCGCCTACTTGGGGAGGTTAATTCGTCCACGTTCCTTATTCCCTAAATTGAGGATTACAAAATACTTTACGGAACTGTTTGTGAGTAGTGAACTGTGATTATGAAATTTTTTAAATGGACCTCTATTGGTGTCGGCGCGATCATTGCTGTTTTCTTGTTTTTATTAATAGGTATAAGGCTTTACCTCAATACAGACAGGGCACAGCAACAGCTTCAGGCAAAGGTTAATCAGGCCATTCCAGGTACAATAACGTGGTCCATGAGCCGCCTTTCGGTTTGGAAGGGTGAGGTTGAATTGCACAATGTGCTGCTCAACGGACCGACAAATGATAAGTTGGTTGAATTGAACCGTCTTTTCCTGCGTATATCCTGGAATCGACTGCTCAAAGGGGAATTATGCGTTAATAATTTGTTTTTTGAAACCCCCAGGATATATTTGAAGACGGATCGACTGGGAAACCTTAATCTCGTGCAGGCGCTTTCCCACCCTGAAAACACTGAATCAAAGCCCATGGATTCAGGTCTTCCGTTTAATGTGGTGATCAGAGAGCTTAAGGTGCTGAACGGTTTTTTTCAATACCAAACAGCAGAAGACATTGCTGAAAACCAAAAGAACCGGATGGTGTTTCAAAACGTTAATCTGACCATTAGGGATGGAAATCTTTTAAAACAAAAAGCTCGCCTTGTCTGTGAAATCCATGGCGGAAATATTGCAGGAAAAAGGATTAACCGAATTAACTTAAGCTGCCATCTCAAAGACAGATGCCTGACCATTAATGCCTTGAACCTATATACATCCGCGGGTAGATTTCACCTGAACGGCAATGTGGACTTTAAATTGGATGCCATATCCTATGAACTGTCCATGCGCCAGGAAGACACATCGCTCGATACTTTGTCTTTCAAGGGATCAAGCTTAAAAGGATCCATCAACTCTTTAATTAAGCTTAAAGGAACCGGCATTAATCTAAAGACGCTCACCGCTGAAACCTCCCTGGAACTATTTGCAAGCAAACTGTCCGCAGGGGAGGCATCTTCACCCGTTGACGTATACATAAATGCACAGGTAAGCATGGAAAAAGGGCGTGTCAGGATTCAGCAGTTTGACGTCCAGGCAGGCAGGACTCACCTTAAGGTTACCGGCGATTATGACATTTCTTCCCTTAAGGTCTCTGCTGATTTTAAATTGGAGTCCCCCGACCTGACTGAAGTACTGTCACCGTTGGGAATAAACGCATTTGGGAAGATGAATATTCAGGGTAACATATGCGGAACGGTCATGGCGCCGATTGTGGTTGCCCAATTACAGGGAGAAAATTTAGAATTTGAGCAGGTGAAAATCGGCAATGCAAATGCAAAGATCCAATTTTCCGAAGGCTTGTTTTCCGTGGACCATGGAAAAATTCGCAACAACAATTCATTGCTCAATATTTCCGGCACCGTTTGGATACGTGATCCCATAACGCGTGATATTTTGGAAAATCCTGGTTTAGACATTAAAGTGACGGGAGATCCGCTGTTTATAGAAGATTTTATCGAGGGGATGAAGGGCAAATTCGTTCTGAATGGCCATATCTTTGGGAACACAGCACACCCCCGTGGCAACTTGAATCTTAAAGGAGAACATATCGACTTCTACACCCAGAAAGTTCAGGGTATTCACCTGATATCAGAGCTTGACGGTGATCGATTCAGTTTGGACCCTTTTGAGCTCGTGATTGTGCCTAATGAGAAAATCCTGGCCCATGGTTGGATTTCTTTAAATAAAAATTACCACTTACGGCTTTCCTCCCGGGGCATTTCCCTTAAGAATGTAACATGGCTTCAGTTGGGAGACGTTGATACCGGCAAGATTTCCTTTATGTTTCAGGGACAGGGGGATTTTGAAAATCCTCAGATCATGGGTCAGGTGCTTCTAAATGAGTTGCGATTCAATAACCAACCACTGGAAGACGGTCAGTTCCAAATTGAAGTTGCTGACCGGACAGCATATCTTTCAGGCGGTCAGAACTTTGCTTTGGATGCCACTTATCATCTGCAGACCCAGGCTTTTTCAGCATCCGCCGGGTTTGACAACACCAATTTGACCCCTTATTTAAAAATTTTCGGACAAAGCAAACTAAATGGTTTTATGACCGGAAAAATCCAAGTCAATGGCAATGCCAAGACACCGGATCAGGTAAAAGGGTCGGTCGATATTTCTCGGATTGAAATTTTTTCGAATCAAACAGAATTGATCCGATCCCGTGACTTCAAGGCTTTTTTAAAGGATGGTGAAATCTCGATTCCCGGTGTCCGCCTAAACGTGCTTGAACAGGGTGTTGTGGAAATTAAAGGCAACGGCACACTGAATGGCGACATTGATATTAAAGCCCATGGTACTATTCCTTTGGAAATAATATCGCTCCTTACAGATGTTTTCCCCAATGCCGCCGGTGAAGTACGCCTTTCTCTCGGCGTGAACGGAAAACTGTCGCAGCCGGACTTGCGCGCTGATGCTGAAATTATAAATTGCGGCATGACGGTTCCCGGCCTTTTACAACGGATGCACGACCTGAACGGCAGTATTCATATAACCCCCGAAGCCATTGTTCTGGATAACATCCAGGGAATGCTGGACACCGGCAGTTTTGAACTGTTCGGTGCCATTGATCTCAAGGCATATCGACCCTCACGAGTCGGGCTTAAATTAAAAGCCCATGACCTTCCTCTTATGATTCCCGACACCTTAGAAACCCGTTTGAGCGCCGAACTGGATATCAAGGGCACACCTGAAAAATCCCTCATCTCAGGATACATTCAAATGATTGAGGGAAAGTATTATAAAAATATACGGCTGAATCTTATGGAAAGCCTCGGTAAAAAATCCCGGGAAGAGGCCCTGGTAGCACCTGAGATCCCCTGGCCTTTTTTGAAAAACATGGCCCTTGATATTACAACCCGTTACAGAGAACCTTTTGTCATAGATAATAATATGGCCTTATTGGCCATCAAGCCTGATCTTCGCATATACGGATCAATGAATCATCCTCTGATCAGCGGGAGGGCCGAAGTAGAATCCGGAACCGTCTATTTCCAAAAAAAGGAATTTAATGTCAAAAAAGGTATCTTTGATTTTATCAACCCGTATAAAATTGAGCCGACCATTGATGTGTTAAGCGAAATAATAGTTCGGGAATGGACCGTTTTTTTGAGTATTTCCGGAACACCGGACAATCTTAAGTTTAATTTTTCTTCCAACCCATCAGAAAATGAAGAGGATATTATTTCTTTGTTGATAACCGGGAAAACAACACGGGAACTGATCGCAGGAGAAGGCGGTTCATCCCTGTCTCCAGGACAAATACTGGCCGATGTTCTTGCTGAAACCGTTCAAAAACAAATCAAGGATGCCACCGGTCTGGATGTTGTAGAGCTGGAATATAAAGAAGGCGGAGAAGCTGAGGCGTCGGATGAGGTAAAAGTAACTGTCGGCAAAGAGCTTTCCCGAAGAATAACGGTCAAATACGGCTTGCAGACAAAAAATGCCAAGGTCATCCAGCAAGTGATCACGGAATATAAAATTCTTGAAAAATTATTAATGAACACCTTTCAGGATACGGAGGGACATTATGGCGGCGGGCTTCAATTCAGAATTGAATTTCGATAGAGAAAGATAACTTCAGATGACCCAGTTCAAACAGAAAGACTGCATAAAACTATCCGCAGTGTTGTGGATTCTAATGGTGTGCTTTGCCCAGGACCCTGCATATGGTTTTCAAGTAACGCCCTATCCTCGAATTAAAGATATTAAAATCAGCGGCGCCTTTCCCCTGTTGGAACGAGAAATTCTCAACGCCATGCAGTTGTATCCTGGAGATGTATATCATCCAAAAACGTTTTCCGGCAAAGAGGCCGTCGTTGCCGAGGTTTTCAAGAATGAAGGTTACATCGCTCCGGTTGTTAATTTAGACGCCGCAGAAGATCCGACTGACGGAAATTTTGTGGTTTATGTCACTATCGACAAAGGGGATTTTTTTCATATCCGGCGCTTTGAAATCACGGGAAACCGGGCTTTTTCAACCACGCGCCTTAAATTGCGGATCAAAACTTGTAAATCCTGGCTGACTCCGGATTTCATGAGGTGTTTTAAGAAAAAAGTATTTAATAAAGATATTCAAAACCTTATTCGGTTTTACCGGAGAAAAGGATATCCTGAGATTGTCGTGAACTCCGATGTTAACAAAGATGCTAAAACTCAAAATGCTTCTATTTTTGTAACCATTGATGAAGGGCCCAGGTATGACATTGAATTTCAGGGCAATAAGGAGTTTTGGGTTGTTACGCTTAAAAAAGATCTAACCCTGTTTAAGGAGGGCAACAAGAAGGATTTTGGTCTAAGAAAGAGTATCCGCAAAATAAAGAAACGTTACCATAACGCCGGATATAAGGATTGTAGGATAGAGATGAAATCTGAAAGAAAACAAGAGGCCTGCATGCCCGTGCGTAACATCCGCCTGCTTATTCATGAGGGGCCGCAATATGTTGTAAATTCCGTAAACCTTACCGGAAATTATGAATTTGATTCAAAAAAGATCAAAAAACAAATATTGACCGGAACTCAGGGGTTTATTGCAAACGGTGCATGGGTTCAGGAAACCCTGGAAGAGGACAAACATGCCGTTACGTCTCTGTATCTCAAGCAAGGATATATGAATACCGTAGTGAAAGATAAAATAAAATTGCATAAGAACATTAAAGAAAACAAAGCGTATGTTAACATCACCATAGACATCAAGGAGGGGGTTCAGACGCAGGTAACGTGTGCAACGATCCATGGATTGAATGTGCTATCAGACTCCGAAGCACTTGAAGCAATCACTTTGAAAAAAGGATCCGTTTTCCGCAACTATATGATTCGCAGTGATGAAAATACACTGTCTTCCCTGATTTCTGAAAAGGGATACCCTCACGTCACGGTAAAGGGGTCTGCGGTCATCAGCAAGGACAATCCCCAAGCGGCAATAACCTATGAGGTTGATGAAGGACCTTTTGTTAGAATGGGCCAGGTGGCTTACACGGGGAATTTCCTCACCAAAGGACGAGTTATCGAAAAAGAACTTGAACTCAATCCAGGAGAACCCTTTTCGCTGAATAAATTTTTGGAATCTCAGCGCAATATCCGCGATATCAATGCCTTTGACTCGGTACGTTTTAAAACTTACGGCTTAAAGGAAAAGGAAGATAAGGTGAATTTACTCTTGGAATTGGAAGAAAAAAAGCCTTATTATATTCAATTGGGCGGAGGGTATGACACAGAAAGAGAATTTTACGCCGACATCCTGGCCGGTGACCGCAACCTTTTTGGATTAAACAAGGAGATTTGGACCCGTACAGAAATCAGCCAGATAGGTTACCGGGGTGATTTGGGCATGGTTGAACCCAGGTTTATGGGAACTGGAATCAAGTCATCAATAAACATGTTTAGTGAAAAAAGGGAAGAGTTTAACACGAATTTCGGAACCAGAGACAGTGGCATTTCAGTATCATTTAACTCCAGACTTTTTCAGAAATTTAACGCCGACCTTTCTTTTGTATATGCATATAAGAAGCAGTATCAGCGGGACTCTGAACCCATACCGGCAGGTGAAGAAGATGAATATGATCCCAGAGGAATTCTAACCATAAGTCCCTCCCTTGTTTATAATTCAACGGATTCCTATATAAGCCCCAGAAAGGGGATGTTTTCTTCTTTGCTTCTGGATTTTTCTAAAGGGATCAACAATTCTTTGGATAATTTTTTTAAGTATCGTCTCGAGATCCGGAAATATTATACACCCATGGAAAACCTGACATTTGCGTTGCGAGGACTTTTTGGAGATATTACCCGCTTTGATGACGGCAGCACGATTCCGGAAGACCAGCTTTTTTTCCTGGGGGGCACATCTACCGTTAGGGGATTTGATGAAAACAGACTTCGATTTGACGCCACCGGCAAAGCCGTGGGAGGAAAAACTGCAATCTTGGGCAACATAGAGGCAAGAATTGACTTGGGACCTAATTTCGAGCTTTCTTTTTTTTACGACACAGGCAGCATCAAAAACGCTATTCTCGACCAAGATTCGGATGACTTTCGTTCTTCAGTGGGTGTTGGATTGCATTATCTCACACAAATCGGTCCCATGGGGGTCTATTACGGGCACAAACTGGATAGGAAAGCTAATGAAAGTGCAGGGAGTTTTCATTTCACAATAGGGTTTAGATTTTAGCTAATTTATGTCAATTTTTCCGTATTGAACATTAAAATCCATGAAAGAGTTTTGTAATCAGCTCCAGAAGCGGTGGGTGAAGAGGACTTAGGGAACGCTCCTCATAGAATCCCTCATTATCGCTCCTATCGTCTTCAACAAATTAGACAAATGCAAAATTCTTTAGCAAGAAGAGCCAGTTTCAAAACGTTTCAGTTTGTTGGCTACCAACGTAAGGCGGGACACCTTGTAAATTCAACAAGTTAGATATAGCCAAAATTTGAGAAATCAAAGACGTTATTATCCAACTATTTTGCCTCGTTACGACAATCTTGCACGATTGTTGTTCCAAGATAATCAAAATAGAGGATCAAAAGTGTCCCGCTTTAAGTTAAAATTTGAGCCTGACGCAGAGATTGGGCAAAATGGGACGTTTTGAAATTGGCTCAGAAGTTTTCATTATTCAAAAAGGTCAGAGTGAGTGCCTGTTCTTTCAAAAATGATTTCATTTTCCATTATTTTGTAGATTAACAGCCAGTCTGGTTCGATGTGGCAATCTCGCCTGTTCTTATAGTTACCAAGTAGCCGATAATTTTTATAACGTGCTTCGAGCCGTTTTTCGGTTATGAGCTTTCTGATGACTCTTTTAATCTTTTCGTCTGATTTCCCACGCTTTAACATCTTTTTAAGGTCTTTCGCGAATTGCTTGGTGTAAGATGGTATAAGCATTTATATCCCCAGCTTTTTAAACATATCATCAGCCCCATCACAGCGGATGAGATTCCTCTTTATATCAGTTTCTTTAAAGACTTTCTCCGTTGTTTTATTGGGGATTACAACATTAAAAGGTAACCCTTTTCTCATTTTAATTTGACGATAGAATAAATTGATTGCCTCGGTAGTTGACAAACCAAGTTGTTTGAAAAGTTTTTCCACTTCTGCCTTTAATTCTGGTTCGATTCTAGCCCTGACTGTTGAAATTTTTGCCATATTTTCACCTCCTTTAATATAATAAGAATGTAGCCCATATAGGCTATAAATGTCAACAATTTTATGTAGCCCATGTGGAACTTATAAAAAATGGGAAAGAGGGCTTAGTGGACGCTCCCAATATTAAATGTTAAGAAATAAATCAGTGATATTTGATATTAACAGGTCGTTTCTTGATTATTGTAATATCTTAATATTGCACTGTTTTTAATGAAAATGCAAGAATTATATAATTCTAAGCGAGATAGAGGGAAGCGGGAATATTAGAGCTGCAAATGTGGGAGAATCTATTGATGTTCTTTTGCGATTTTTTCACCGCCAATAGCCGTAGATTTCAATATTTGTCTAATTTGTCGAGGATGTCCCCAGCTATGATCTTTTTTATACACACAATCTAAACGCATCTGGATGAAATGTTATATTTACTTTTCGCCGGCTTCTTCCAGAAACAGATCAACTAATTCGTCTGACATCCACAAACCTGCTCTGCGCAAATTATCCAGTTCAGCAGCAACGGATTCAATCAGTCCTCTCCGCTTGGCTAATAGCAGACCACCCGTGCCCAATGTCTGAATTCCAAAAGTCTTTGCACAACGACGGGCTGCTTTATCATCCACCATCGCCCGGAATCCTGGGTGTTCCATGGCAAAGCTCAACACCTCGGATTCGCCAATTCCAATGCCACAGGCAGTGATATTGGGCGAAATGCCGGTGACCTTCACCTTTTTCGCCCATTTTACATTTATAAGGCCTGAGACGGATTCATCCCTGTATCCTCCTCCGATAACTTCAGACCACACGGCCTCAGGTATGCAAATCTCACCGAACAATCCCGGCAAAAGACTTTCAAGATGACCGCGAAAAAGAATAATTAGAGGCGATGCATTGATAACCACCCGTTCAATCCGCATCACGCAATTCCTCGCTCAGTTCCTCTGGAGAATACTGCAACGGCGATACATGAAGCCGACTCAAGGCGCTTATAAACTCCGCGCGCGATAAACCGGCAACCTCGGCAGCCTTTTCCTGGGAGAGCATACTCAACTCATACCATTTTACTGCCGCTGCGATGCGCATTTCGCTGACAAACTCACCAGGATCCTTGCGCAGAGCAGCAAAAGCCGATTCCGGCAATTGAACATTTAACTTTGCCATATTCTTGCTCCTTCATAATTAGGAACGTGGACGAAATAACTTCCCCAAGTAGGCGCACAGATTTGGGTCGAATTTGTTTGATCTCAGATCACAAAAGTTGATGGAATAGCTTACCTATTTCAATATTTTTGTGATT
>JABZFQ010000364.1 GCA_014237365.1 Desulfobacteraceae bacterium
CATCTAACGCCTATGTCAGAATTGCAAATTAATATTTTAGAACGGCTGGGCTTGAATGCTGCAACCTATACTAAACTGGAAATTAGACAAAGTGTGAATATTTTAAACGAATGAGAAGTTATATGCTGGAAAAAATCCTGATTCCGAAGAAGTTCAGCATTAATTTGTTTTAGAGGTTGTTACATGAATGTTAGAAAATATGTTTACCTGCTCGGAGTTCGAGTTAGAAATAATTATATCATTCCTAATTTAAGGTTTTTGTTACAAAGCCAGAAGTTGGATATCAATAGTCTTCAAAATTATCAATATGCAAAATTAAAGGAATTGCTTGAGCATGCATATAAAGAATCAGAATATTATAAAAATGTTTTTGATAAAAATAACATCCATCCTAACGATATAGAAACACTCGGTGATTTAAAAAAAATTCCTTATTTGACAAAAGATGATTTGCTAAAAAATACTCAAAAAATTCAAATAAGAAATGGTTCGGAAAAACTGTTTTATTCTGAAACATCAGGAAGTACAGGAAAACCTTTAGTTTTTTTTAGAAATAAAAGTTGGGATGCGTGGCATAGAGCTTCAGTTTTCAGAGGTTATTTGTGGCATGGTGTTAAGCTATGGGAAAAAAATGGTTACTTGTGGGGCTATAATTTTGCACTCGCAAAGAGATTAAAAACTAGGATATTGGATTGTTTGCAAAACAGGTTCAGGCTTTTTTCCTATAAAGATGATGAAATAAACAAATTTATTACCAAATTGACAAAAGCAACATATCTGGGCGGATATTCATCCATGATATATGAAGTGGCAAAAAGGGTTAACAGTATAAGCAAGAATAATACAAAGTTTAACCTGAAAATGATAAAAGGTACTTCTGAGAAAATTCTTGATAAATATCAGGATGAAGTTCAAGATGCGTTCGGTAGCAAAATTATCAGCGAATATGGTTCTGCAGAAGCGGGAATAATCGCATTTGAATGTATAGAGGGAAATATGCATATTAATATGGAAACCGTTATTGTTGAACAGGAAGCAAATGAAATAATAGTCACCAACCTGGTCTCACATTCTTTTCCGATAATTCGCTATAAGCTGGGTGACTATATTGAGATTGATAACCACACACATTGCAAATGCGGTATGCAGCATCAAATAATAAAAGAGATTGCAGGCAGAGTCGGCGGTAAAATATATGGATATAAGAATCAATATCCAAGTTTAACCATTTATTATGTTTTTAAGAATCTTGCAATGGGCCATGACTTGATATTGAATTATCAGGTGGTTCAGTTAAAGAAAGGTGAATTGATTGTCTATATTGAAAATGAATTGAGTAATGATGATAAAACGCTGTTGTTGAATGAATTCGGCAACTATTTTAATGATGATATTAGGTTGAACATTATTGATAGAAGCGACCTCAGTTCGAAAGACATGAAAAAAAAAGATTTTATTTCAAAAATTTCGGCAATTCAAGGTAATTGATAATGAATTTAATATCATTAAGCAAGTGTATATTGAAAGATTTCCTGGTGAGTCCAAAACTGTTGTCAGGCTTGCTCGTTAATATAGAAAATAGAATCAATTTGGCGGCAAACTGGCTTTGTCTGGCACAAGATGTTAGTGATGATGGCGGAGTTTCAGCAAGATATTCTCTGATTTATGGGTGGGATAGTTCGTATCCTGAAACAACAGGCTATATCATACCTACATTTTTTCAATATTCCAATCTTGTGGGAAGTGAAGAATATTTCAAAAGGGCGTTAAAGATGGCTGATTGGCTGCTGTTGCTCCAGCGAAACGATGGCGGTTTCAAGGGTGGACCAATAGATAGTAATGATGGCAGCCTAGTTTTTGATACAGGACAGATTCTTTTTGGCTTGATTGCTGCCCATAATCATACCGGCCAAAAAAAATTCTTGGCTGCTGCTATTAAATCAGGCAAATGGCTGGTAGGCGCACAAAACGAAAATGGCACATGGAGAAATTATGCATTCTTATCAACAGAGCATACGTACTATACCAGAGTTGCATGGGCACTATCAAGCCTATATATGTATACAGGTGAAGTTATTTTTAAAAAAGCGGCGAGTAAAAATATTGACTGGGCTTTGACAAAGCAAAACAAGAAAGGATGGTTTGATTGCACAGGTTTTATGGAAAAAGTCCATAAAACCCCTTACACTCATACTATAGCCTATACAATTAGGGGCATACTCGAAACAGGCATACGTTTAGGGATACATTCCTATATTGAGGCAGCAAAGCTATCGGCTGATTATCTTTTAAACAGTATCAATACGAATCAGTTTTGCGGGGGAACCTATGACAAAAGTTGGAATCCCGACACGAAATTTTCATGTCTTACAGGGAACTGCCAAATTGCCATTATTTTTTTTAGACTCTGTGATGTTATAGGCAATGATCATTATTTCAAAGCCGGTCAGGCTCTTAATCGATATGTGTGTCAGTGTCAGAGTACGGAAGGCTCCCATGAGTTTAAAGGAGCTATTCCTGGTTCCTTTCCTATATGGCAAAAATACATGAGACTTTCCTACCCAAACTGGGCAACCAAATTTTTTATGGACAGCCTAATGATGGAGAAAAATATCTGTGAAAATCGGAATAGTATGGAAAAATGACTATCCTTGGGATATCAGGATAGAAAAAATCTCCGCAGCCTTATATCTGGCAGGCAATGAAGTCCATTTGTTCTGTGCAAATACAGTAAAAAGCAGGAGAAACGAAGTTGTCGATAATATTATTATCCACAGGTTGCCTTATTCCAAAAATCGTTTCTTTAATAAAATAACCTCAACCCCATTTTATTTTAACCCTTTTTGGGGTGGTATGCTTTTAAGAGCCCAAAAAAAATATCAATTAGAACTATTTATTGTAAGGGATTTACCACTGATTCTAATTGGGTTACTGCTAAAAAAAAGAGCACAAATACGGCTTATTCTTGATATGGCTGAGAATTACCCTGCAATGTATCGACAAAGGATCAACAGAGGCGGTTTCGGTACTCTCTATAACTGGTTTATCAAAAATCCATATCTGGCTAATAAGATTGAAAAATATGCGTGCAATAATGTTGACCATATTATGGTTGTCGTCTCAGAAGCCAAACAAAGACTAGTCGATATGGGTATTGACGAAAACCGGATTTCCATAGTCAGCAATACTCCCGACATAAACAATTTTGAAAATATAAATCAACTTAAAGGTTATGATGATTTTCGTATTGTTTATGTCGGTTATATACAGGAAGCAAGAGGGATAGATACTGTAATTATGGCTTTAAAAAGACTGAAAAACAATGGAACAGATATAAAATTTACTATCGTAGGAACCGGTGATTATTTAGAACGATTACGTAACCTATCTCAGGAACTCCATGTGGAAAGTATGGTAGAGTTCACAGGCTGGATAGAGAATAGTAATATAACCCATTATATCAATAAATGTAATGCAGGTGTTATTCCTCACAAAAAAAATCCGCATACCGATTCAACAATACCAAATAAACTTTTCGATTTCATGGCTTGCGGCAAACCTGTAATAGTGTCAGATTTAATTCCAGTAAAAAGAATAGTCGAAGAAGAAAAATGTGGTTTTGTCTTCGAATCTGAAAATATAGAATCTTTTATGACGACTTTAGAAAAGATGGTTAACGCTCGGAATAGATTGGCGAAGATGGGTGCAAATGGCAGAAGAGCGGTTGAAAGCAAATATAACTGGGGATACGATCAAGCAATCCTATGGGATGTTATCAATAAATGTTAAACAGAACAAGAATACTTGTTTTGGCAGGCACACGGCCGGAAGCCATAAAGCTTGCTCCTGTAATACTAAAGCTCAAAAATTTACGTGATATTTTTGAAATTTCAGTTTGCGCAACAGGTCAGCATCTTGAAATGTTGAATCAGGCATTCCTTGACTTTAATATTGTCCCTGATATCAACCTGGAGATAATGAAGCAGGGTCAGTCTTTATCAGGTGTCACAGCAAGGCTTTTTGATGCTATTAATGCAAGACTGGATATTGAAAACCCTGATTGGATACTTGTGCAGGGTGATACAACTTCTGTCATGGTTGGTTCAGTGTGTGGATTTTACCGCAAGATTAAGGTTGGGCATATTGAAGCGGGACTTAGAAGTAATAATCGGTGGGCTCCTTTTCCGGAAGAGATTAACCGAAAAATTGTTAGCATTGTTGCAGACAAACATTTTGCTCCAACTGAAAAAGCCAAACAAAACCTCCTTAAAGAAGGCGTTGATGAAGCCGATATATTTGTAACCGGAAATACAGTAATTGATGCATTGTTATGCATGGTTGAAAAGGTTCGAAAAAATAGGCCGGACATTTCCCCAAATATTTTGGAACCTCTTCTAAAAAACTACAGGATGGTTTTGATAACAGGACACAGGCGCGAAAATTTTGGCGAGCCATTTGAAAATATATGCATAGCAATTCGTGAATTGGCTGAATCAACAAAAGATACCATATTTGTTTATCCAGTTCATTTAAATCCTAATGTGCGCGAACCGGTTATGAGGATACTGAGCGGGGTTCAGCAGGTATTTCTTACAGAACCTCTAAGCTATAAATCTTTTGTTTGGCTGATGGATAAAAGCTCCATTATTTTAACTGATTCTGGCGGTATTCAGGAAGAAGCTCTGAGCCTAAGCAAACCTGTACTGGTTATGCGTGAAGTTACAGAAAGGCCCGAAGGCGTAGCAACAGGATTAGTGAAACTTGTCGGTACCCAAAAAAAGCAAATCGTTGAGTCTGTTTCATCTGTTTTATACGCACAAACGAAGATACAAACAGAAAATGTTTTTCCTAATCCATACGGCGATGGTAACGCTGCCGCACGTATTGTGGAAGCGATTCGTTAATAAATTATAGCTGTAACTGCAAAATGTTTTTGGCAATGTCGTTTCTATGGCTGAAGATAACATAAAAAGACAGGTTCTACAGTCTCTTGCCTGGTTGGGGGGTCTAAAAGGTTTGGGACAAATTATTGCCTGGTGCATAACGATTTATGTTATTCGTATTTTAAATCCCACCGATTATGGATTGATGGCGATGGCTGCCGTTTGTATCGGTTTTTTGACAACGATCAGCGAGTTAGGGTTAGGAGCGGCAATTGTTCAAAAAAAAGATATCAATCATATAGAAATCCAACAGGTTTTTGGTTTTGTATTATTGTGTCACTTTGGCCTCTCAATATTAATGTTTGCAGGGGCGCCCCTTTTGTCAGCCTATTTTAATGAGCCTCAACTCGTACCGATATTTAAGGTTCTAAGCATAAATTTTATACTGGCGTCTTTATATATTATACCGCAGTCTATCCTCCTACGAAGAATGGATTTCCGGTCTAAGGCACTTATAGATTGCACCGCGTCTTTGATATCTGTTGTAGTAACCTTAATATCGGCTTTAAACGATTATGGTGTCTGGTCTTTGGTATACGGAGCGGTTACAATTCATGCGGTATCAATTTTTGGATATAATGTTTTTTCTCAAAAAATAATAAGACCACGGCTATCTTTTAGAGGAATGAAAAAACTTTTTTTGTTCGGTGGTTTTTTAACAGGCGGGCGGATATTATGGTATTTTTATTCTAAGGCGGATATATTTATTGGTGGTCGCTTTTTATCTAGTAGATTGCTTGGGACATATTCTGTTGCTCTAGAAATGGTTTCTATTCCACTTGAAAAAATTTTGCCAATAATAAATCAGGTGGCATTTCCAGCATATTCAAGTGTTCAGTCTGATGCGAAAATAGTCCGTTCCTATTTTTTAAAGTCAGTTCGCATTGTAAGTTTTTTCATTTTCCCAATTTATTCGGGATTATTAGTTGTCGCCCCAGAACTTATTGATTTAATTTTGGGGAGCAAATGGGACGGAGTAATTATGCCGTTGCAGATATTGTGTTTAGTGATGCCTTTTAGAGCCTTGAGTACTTTATTTACACCGGTTTTAAATGGGATAGGTCGGACAGATATAACTTTTGTTAATGTGTGTTTTGCTTCAGTATTGATGCCAATAGCTTTTCTAATAGGTGCAAAATGGGGAATTGGTGGCATGGCTATGGCATGGCTTTTGGGGTATTTCGTAGTTTTTATTTTCATTAGCCAGCGCTCATTAAAGACACTTGGAATATCAATGTCCATTTTTTTTTTAAATTTGCGAGGGTCATTTATTGCAAGTATGACAATGTGGGTTGTCGTATATGGAGTTAGATACGTTTTCATTAATTCTTTATCTCATCAGATAAATTTATTCTTTTTGATTGTTTTAGGCATTGTTACATACATTTTTTCAACATTTACTATAAATAGAAGCAATTATAATGAAATATGGGGGATAATCAAAAGTGTAAAAAGGTAAATATTCGGCTTACTTCTTCATGGCTTAATTTTTCAACGAAACTCTAAATTTTTTAACAAGAGGATATACCCAAATATCGTATCCTATTCAAATTCCGTGGAACGACTATGATGTGAAAATGATTTACTGACAAAAAATACTGACTATGATGTTTTGGGTCGCAGCAATGCGAGACGATGCACTTATACGTAGTCAGTGTGGGTCATGTTGCAATAATGGATTCTGAAGAAATTGCCATTTGTTTCAACAGGTTCCAGCGTCCTGCTTTGTAATAAGATCGCAATAACAAAATAGCCTCCGCACTTTGTTCCTTCCAAAAAATGCCCGGGCCTTTTATTCGAAGATTGATCACCCTGCGAACTGCGCTTTCAATGGCTCCGCTGCCACAGGGTAAGCCCAATGCCGAAATGCCGACGTAATCCATTCGTTTCCGGTGGTTAATGAAGTAGTTTAATTGGGTACGAATAGTATAATGGACCCCATAATTCGAACCAGTTGTTAAGTTACATACCAAGTGATATAACATCTGCAAAATAAAAATAATAAGGGGGGTCATGAGAAAAAGTTACAGTGGAAAATTTAAAG
>JABZFQ010000066.1 GCA_014237365.1 Desulfobacteraceae bacterium
CAAATCCCAAACATCTTGAAATAGCTCGCTATTCCTTCAATTTTTGTGATCTGAGATCGAACAAATTCGACCCAAATCTGTGCGCCTACTTGGGGAAGTTAATTCGTCCACGTTCCTAATGCCGGTTATTGGTGTTTATACCTCGAAAGGCCATAACTTGTGATTTTTCGCAGGCACTGAACACCAATAGCTGCGTTGCTCAGGCTTGAAATAGCTTGCTATTTCGCGCCTTGCTCTTGATGCTCATTGCTCATCGAAAAAAACGCAATTTATGACCTTCCGAGGTATATGAGGAAATATTAAAATGTCCGCAACGGATTATTATAAAAGACTTGGCGTAAATAAAAATGCTACCAACTCTGAAATTAAGAAGGCATATCGAAAACTTGCCATGAAATACCATCCCGACCATGCCGGAGATGATAAAAACGCTGAAACAAAATTTAAACAAATAAGTGAAGCATACGCTGTATTAAGCGATAAGCAAAAACGCAAAAACTATGACACATTCGGCTCAACAGGTTTTCGTCAAAGATATACGCAGGAAGACATCTTCAAAGGATTTGATTTTACCGATATTTTGAAAGAGTTCGGATTCGGAGGGACAAATTATTGCCCTGGCAAAAGAAGCTTTTCATTTGGTGGTGAAACCCCGTTTGGCAATCAAGCAAGGCAACGTCAAACAAGAATCAAAGGATCAGATTTTGTATATGAATTACCTTTGACTATCCAGGAAGTAGCAACAGGAACAAGCAAAACCGTACAATTTAAACGCGCGGGACATACTGAAAAAATAACAGTCAAAATACCAAAAGGCATGGTAACCGGCAAAAAACTACGCCTTGCCGGAAAGGGTGAGCCAGGTCCATATGGTGGACCTCCGGGAGATCTTTATATACTTTCCAAAGTTTATAATGATCCGGCATTCACAGTTAAAGGATACGATCTTTATACAAACACAGAGATAAAAATGAGCGAGGCTATCCTTGGAACAAGCATATCCGTTCCAACCATTGCTTACAAAAATTTAAGCGTTAAAATACCTCCAGGCACAAAACACAAAACCATGATGCGTCTTTCCAGCCACGGGCTTCCTTATATGAAAGGCAAAGGAAAAGGCGATCTTTATGTCCTTGTTAATGTAAATATGACAAAGAAGCTTACAAAAAAGCAAAAAAAGCTGATTGAAGAATTGGCTGATACAGGGCTGTGAAGAATCAAATTTATTGACAGGGCAGTGCTTTCAATGTATTCAAATAAATCTTGGTTTGCTTCATAAAGCTAAAATGCTACAAAAAACGTAACCGTTCACGGCTTGAAACTTGAGCGCTTACCAAAAAATTTTTATAAAGGCCTAAAGAATTATTATGGCTGACTTGATTTCCATACTTAATAAAAATGATATTGAAAAAATGGTTGCTGATGTTGCGCAAAAAATATCAGATGACTATAAAAACAGCGAACTTGTTCTTATTGGGGTTTTAAAAGGTGCATTTGTATTTATGGCCGATCTAATAC
The DNA here is from genome assembly GCA_014237365.1 of Desulfobacteraceae bacterium. Taxonomy (GTDB): domain Bacteria; phylum Desulfobacterota; class Desulfobacteria; order Desulfobacterales; family ETH-SRB1; genus B13-G4. The sequence continues at coordinate 1,519 of JABZFQ010000066.1, forward strand.
GCAAAATCACTATTCCAGTTAAAATTGATTTTGTCGGTATTTCCAGCTATGGTTCAAATACTGTTTCATCCGGAAAAATAAATTTAACAAAGAATATTGAAATCAATATTAAAAATAAAGATGTTCTAATTGTTGAAGATATAGTTGATACTGGTTTAACTTTAAAATATCTCATTAATTATCTAAAATCTTTTGATCCAAAGAGTGTCAAAATTTGCACCCTGCTTGATAAATATGAACGCCGTGAAACACAAATAGAGGTTGCTTACCCGTGCCATAGGATAGAAAAAGGTTTCATTGTAGGTTATGGGATTGATTTTGCCGAAGATTACAGAAATCTTCCTGCAATCTACCATTTGAAACAAATGTAACCTTTTTTCGTAGCATAGAGCTTTAGCTCTGCGCTAAGTTATGAGAGAGAATGCACGCAAAAAGGTTACACTCATTTGAAACAATAAGCAGTGAGAACATGTTATGATTATTACATGTAATGAATGTGATACACGTTTCAACATAGATGAAAACTTTCTGAAACAAACGGGTTCAAAAGTTAGATGTTCGAAATGTAAAAATGTTTTTTTAGCATACCCTTCTTCTCTCTCTGAGGAACCAGATAAGTCAAGCGAAGTCGAGACAGAACTTGAAGCCGTAATTACTGATGAAGAAATAGAATCGTGCGTACAGTTCAAGGCTGAAAAAGAATTAGAAGGTATTGAGCTTGCGACGGATGAGGCTTTTGAAGAAAAAACCAAAGTCGAAGAAAAGCCTGAAGAAGTCGGCTTTGAACTTGAGCTTGAGATTGAGCCCGAGATTGATGAAACGCAGGATGAAATTGAAGTTGAATTAGAGCTTGAATCAGGTGATAAAACAGACAATGAAATCAGTGCAAAAGAGGAGCAGGAAGGGATTGAGCCAGAAGAGATTGAGATAGCCAAAGAGACTGAAACAAAAATTGAAGAAAGTAAACAGGAAGATATAGATCGTGATCAAGATAAAGCTCCTGGGAAATATACTGCTGAAAAAATAGAGGACGAAGAAGAATCTTCAAAAACATTTAATATGGGAGTCATGCCCGATGAACAAGAGGCTGAAAAAACAATAGAACCTATTGATAAGGCAAAAAAAGGTGCGTTAACTGAAAAAAGTAAACCGACAAAGGTTGCTGCAAATAAAAGGATAAGCATGCCTGTCCTTTTGTTGTTGCTTGCAGCGCTCTTAATTAGTGGCGCATACGGTACATATGTGCTACTCGACAGCGTCGGAATAAATATCCCCTTTGTCAGTGACTTGTTAAAGCCTGAAGTTCAGGATGCCGAAAATCTTAAAATTTACACTTCTGATGTAAACAATAAATTTGTAGAAAACTCAAAGATCGGAAAACTCCTTGTAATTACTGGCAAGGCAAAAAATGGATATTCCGTTGCCCACAGTTATATAAGCATAACCGGCAAACTCTATACAAAGGGAAAGATACTTTCAAAAACAAAAACAGTTTACTGCGGCACGATACTGTCAGAACTTGAGCTTCTGAATATGGATATTAACGCTATAAACAACAGGCTTTCGAATCGCTTTGGCGATAATAAATCTAATTTTAAGGTTAAAGCGGACACAATTATACAGTTTATGGTAGTATTTACCGATCTTCCGAAAAATCTGGATGAATTTACGGTCGAAGTAGCCGGATCTTTTCCATCATAGGAGTTTGGGTATTGGGTGAATGCGTTATATGTTTGATTTTTTAAGCTAATGGCTAAGGAACGTGGACGAATTAACTTCCACAAGTAGGCGCATAGATTTGGGGAAGTTAATTCGTCCACGTTCCTTATTATGGCGATGTAGCTCAGTCGGTTAGAGCATACGGCTCATATCCGTAGTGTCCGGGGTTCAACTCCCTGCATCGCCACCAGTTTGTTTTGAAATAAGGAACGTGGACGAATTAACTTCCACAAGTAGGCTCACAGATTTGGGTCGAATTTGTTCGATCTCAGATCACACAAGTTGAAGGAATAGCGAGCTATTTCAATATTTTTGGGATTTGAGATCGAACAAAGGCGATCTGAAGCTGTGATGCATAGTTGTGGAAGTTATTTCGTCCACGTTCCTAAGGCCTCTCTGGTAGAATTCAGAGAGGCCTTTTGTTTTGGAACGTGGACGAATTAACTTCCACAAGTAGGCGCATAGATTTGGGTCAAATTTGTTCGATCTCAAACCACACAAGTTGATGGAATAGCCTATCTACTTCAATATGTTTCTGATTTGAGATCGGGCAAAGGTGGCCTGAATCTGTGATGCATAGTTGGGGAAGTTATTTCGTCCACGTTCCTTTATTGCTTGAAAATATATTGTAAAGAACATATAGGTTCAGTACCTTAAAAAATTTTTTATAAATTAGGTCTTATTATTACGTATGTTTTTTAAGAAAAAAAATGAGAACGGCCTCTTTAAAGGAGTTATGACAGCCTACTTTATTGTTGTACTCCATGTTCTTTTAATTGCAGGTGTAGGGCTATTGGTAATTTTTTTCCAAGGCATTATAAATTATATGCCATGGATATTGCTTGGAGGTTCAACCCTTATCATTGCTTCTGTCTACCTCTTTTACAGGCGCATTAAAAAACAAGGAATGACTCTTCGCGAAACTCTCAATTCTCCCATGTTTCACGGCAGAACAGTCGAGATAAGCTTATTGGGAGGCCTGGCATCTGTTAAGGTCGGAGGCGGATACGGTGGTGCGCCGGCACTGGGGAATAATTCATCAACTCAATATCTGCAACTAGAAGACCCTACTTCCGTCCGTATGAAAGAACTCAGAGAACTTGCTAATTTGTTTGAAAAGAATCTTATTACACTTGATGAATACAATGAATTCAAACAGCAAATCCTGAAGATTTCAGGCAATACCGATTTGAAACTCGTTAAATCTATTTAAGGAACGTGGACGAAATAACTTCCCCAAGTAGGCGGCTTGAAGCTGTGCGCCTACTTGGGGAAGTTATTTCGTCCACGTTCTTTAGTTATTATGCTATGAAAAAGTTAACAATTGCTCTTCTATCTGGCGGCGCATCTTCTGAACGAGAGGTCTCTCTGAAAAGCGGCGACCAGGTCTATGAAGCGCTTGACAAGAAAAAATACAACGTCATCCGTTATGATCCTAAAACAGAAATAAACCGTCTGGTTACGGATGCACCTAAGATTGATGCCGGCCTTATTATACTTCACGGAACTTTCGGAGAAGACGGGACAGTGCAGGGACTTCTTGATCTGCTTGACATTCCATATCAGGGAACCGGAGTGCTTGGAAGTGCAATTGCTATGAACAAGTTAGCTTCAAAAAAGCTTTATGAAAAAGCAGGGCTGCCTGTACCGCCTTATATTGCAATTAATCGTGATGAAGGAATTGATCCTGAAAAGGTTGCTGATCAGCTTGGACTGCCCCTGGTAGTTAAGCCGGTTCAAGGTGGCTCAAGTATCGGCATGTCTGTTGTAAAATCAACAGAAACCCTGAAACATGCCGTTGATATTGCTTTTGAACAGGATAATTCAATCCTGATCGAAACATATATTAAAGGCATAGAAATTACAGGAAGCGTTATAGGTAACGAAAAACTGGAAGCCCTTCCCGTTGTTGAAATTATTCCCGGCAAAGGGCATGAGTTTTTTGACTACAAATCAAAATATACCGCTGGTTTAACCCAGGAAACTTGCCCCGCCCGCATTAATGAAGATCTTACGAAAAAAGCCCGGGAATATGCGAAGGCTGCCCATTCAGCTCTATTCTGTAAAGGATATAGTAGAACTGATATGATTCTAAAAAATAACGATATATACATACTTGAAACTAATACAATTCCCGGCATGACTCCAACAAGTCTTTTACCTCTTGCTGCAGCAACCGCCGCTATTTCCTTTAGCGAACTTCTTGATACACTGATTGAACTTAGCCTATCAGGTAATTCATGATCATAAAAAGTAACAGGGAATTAAAAGAGCATTATCATAAACTTTGTTCAAACGATATATTCATAGGAACAATATCCTCAAGGCATATGAAATCATTTATGCTTATTGATCTTCTTGAACGGAATATAAACTGCCTGCCGTCTCCGCTTTCACAAATTCTAAATAGTTCCAAAGCTGCACAGGCTTTAATCTTAAAAAACTGGATACTTCCGTATACATACGTTATCACAAAGCGGACAGAATTGATTGAAACCATAAATAGATACAATAAAAACAGCATCGGTCCGGTAGTGACAAAAGAAGACCACATGCACTGTGGATATGGAATCAGGAGATGGGACACGATTGAAACTTTATACAGCTTCATGTCCCAGTCGAAATCTTCTTATCCTTTTGTAGTTCAGCCTTTTATAGAAAATTTTACTGATCTAAGGGTAATTACTGTGGGAGACTATACTGAGGGATATACCAGGCATAATCCTAATAACTTCAGAATGAATATTGCAGCCGGCGGAAAAAGTCATCCATACATGCTGAAAAAGGAAGAAAAGGACTTCTGCCATGCTATTATAAAACGCAGCAGATTTCCCTTTGCTCATATTGATATCATGATTACTGAAAATGGCAGCCATTACCTTACGGAAATATCTTTAAATGGCGGCATTAAGGGAGCAAATATAAGCAGAGAAGAACTTGACAAGAAAAAACAGGATCATCTTGAAAAACTGGCTGAAAAGCTCGCGAAAAATTAAAAAGAAGTAAAATTCACCACGGATTTTCACTTAAATTACACTGAACTATCAATAGACCTGCTCTCAGGCGACTTGTTTTGAAACAATTGATCTTCATTGTTTTACAATTTTCAGTGAAACTCCGTGTCGTTCCGTGGTAAATTAGGAACGTGGACGAATTAACTTCTCCAAGTAGGCTCACAGATTTGGGTCGAATTTGTTTGATCTCAGATCACAAAAGTTGAAGGAATAGCGAGCTATTTCAATATTTTTGTGATCCGAGATCAAACAAAGGCGGCCTGAAGCTGTGATGCATAGGAAAGTCCTGGTAATCGGCGGTGGCGGCAGGGAACATGCCCTTGTCTGGAAAATAGCTCAAAGTCCAAAAGTAAAAAAGATATATTGTGCACCTGGAAATGCAGGAATCGCTGATCTGGCAACCTGTTTGCCAATAAATTCCGGAGATATCAACAAACTTCTTGAATTTGCCCAAAAAGAGAAAATAGGTTTGACTGTAGTAGGTCCCGAAGATCCTTTATGTAAAGGCATTGTTGATAATTTTGAAAAAAAAGGTTTAAAAGTATTCGGTGCAAACCAAAAGGCTGTGGAGATAGAATCCAGCAAATCCTTTGCAAAAGACTTGATGAATAAATACGGGATTAATACTGCTGCCGGCAAGACATTTACCAGTTATAAAAAAGCGGAAAGCTATATACACAAAACAGGTGCTCCTGTTGTTGTAAAAGCAGATGGACTTGCAGCCGGTAAAGGAGTAATTGTCTGCGAAACTGTTTCAAAAGCAATTGATGCTCTTAAACTTATAATAAAAATGCGGGCTTTTGGTGACGCCGGGAATAAAGTGGTTATTGAGGAATATCTTACCGGTGAAGAGACTTCTTTTCTTGCCTTTACAGACGGCATAAATCTACTTCCACTTCCTTCCTCACAAGATCACAAACCAATATACGACAACGACCAAGGACCAAATACAGGAGGAATGGGCGCATATTCTTCTGCTCCAATAATAGACCGGTATATGCATAAAAAAATTATGGGAGAAATTATGATGCCGACTATCCGGGCAATGGCAAGTGAAGGCCGGCCTTACAAAGGTGTATTGTATGCCGGACTTATGATAGATAAAGACAGGATAAAGGTTCTTGAATTCAATGCACGTTTTGGAGATCCTGAGGCTCAACCCCTTTTAATGCGGATTAAAAACGACATTGTTCCGATAATGGAGGCAACAATTGAAGGAACGCTGGATAAATGTAAACTTGAAATTGATGACAGGGCTGCTGTTTGTGTAGTCATGGCAGCCAAAGGATATCCTGGTTCATACAAAAAAGGCATCGCGATTTCAGGGCTTAAAGACGTAAAAAGAATGAAAGATGTTGTAGTTTTTCATGCAGGCACTGATAAAAAAGGGAAAACGATAGTTACAAACGGAGGCCGTGTTCTGGGAGCTACTGCTTTAGGAAATTCCGTCAAAAAAGCCATATCAAGGGCATACATAGCTGCTTCAAGGATAACATGGAACGGAGTATATTATCGCAAAGATATTGGACAGAAGGCATTAAAAAGAATAGAACAACCTCCGAAAGTAGGAATTGTGATGGGGAGCGACTCAGACTATAAAGTTATGGAAGAAACTGTGGCTGCTCTAAAAAAATTCGATATTCCATTTGAAATGACTGTTGCATCCGCACACAGAAGTCCCGAAAAAGCATATGAATTTGCATCATCAGCGCGAAAGCGAGGGCTTAAAGTTATTATTGCAGGTGCAGGACATGCAGCGCATCTTGCAGGAGCTATCGCTGCTTATACTTCTCTCCCCGTTATTGGAGTTCCGATAGATTCTTCTGCCTTGCAAGGCCTGGATTCTCTTCTTTCCACCGTTCAGATGCCTCCCGGCATACCGGTAGCAACTGTAGCTATAGGAAAACCAGGAGCAAGAAATGCGGGAATACTTGCAGCACAAATACTCGCTGTTTCAGATGCCGGGCTGGAGAAAATGCTTGATAATTATAAAAAAGAAATGGCAGCAAAGGTAGAAGAAAAAGCAGGCAAACTTCAAGGTCAAATATAGTGTTCAACCGAAAATTACTGATAGACCCTTTTAACCTCCTGTCAGAATTAATTCTGAAAGCAGCCGGTTCAATAAAAAAAGGTGGTATGGTTTTATTCCCGACAAAATGTCTTTATGGACTTGGAGCAGATGCATTTAATCCCGAGGCTGTTGACAGGATTTTCAGAATAAAACAAAGACCGTACAACAAACCAATTTCAGTTCTGATAAAGGATACAAATGACCTGCATATACTTGTAAAACATATTCCATCAACTGCAAAATGTATTATAGACTATTTCTGGCCTGGACAAATCACAATTGTGTTTGAAGCGAAAAATACTGTCTCCCGCAATCTTACCGGAGGTACAGGCAAAATTGGCATACGCTTGCCAGAACATCCTGTAGCTCTTTCCCTTGTAAAAAAAGTAAATAGCCCGATAACAGGAACAAGTGCCAACATATCAGGACAAGCAGGGTGTTCAGCCATATCTGATCTTGACGTTCAAATTGCCGATAAAATAGATATAATGCTTGATGCAGGCTCGCTCAAAGGGGGAACAGGTTCGACAGTTATTGATGTTACAACTTCCTTTCCCACAATTTTAAGGGAAGGTTGTGTTTCTGCAAAAAATATTTTTTCGGTTCTTGAGAAAAAATAACGCTTTAGGAACGTGGACGAAATAACTTCCACAAGTAGGCGCACAGATTTGGGTCAGATTTGTTCGATCTCAGATCACAAAAGTTGATGGAATAGCGAGCTATTTCAATATTTTTGGGATTTGAGATCGGGCAAAGGCGGCCTGAAGCTGTGATGCATGGTTGGGGAAGTTGTTTCGTCCACGTTCCTTAGCTCTTTTAAATATTATTTTTTGGACAGGATTTACAAAATATTCAGGATTTAAATTATTGTAGCTGTTCAAGCAGCAATTCCCGATGGCCACATAACCTATTGATAATAAAAGAAATTTAAAGAACCGCTCATACATAGCAAAAAAGCACCACCCGCAGAAATAGAAAAGCAGGGCGGTGCTGACTCCTGCCTGAATAAATGGCCAGTCCAGTCTTCACGGTCTATGGTGTTATGGTCACCTCCACGCCGTCATAATATAAGGGGTCATCCAAATTACCATTTCTGTTTTCGTCAACTCCGAAATAAAAGGTATACCCGCCTGTGGGTAAATCAGACACATTCAAAACCTCAAATGGAGGCGTTAGCTCGAATAAAGGTCCTTGATATGAGACCTTAAATCCAGGAAGCCATGTTCCCGTACTATCATAGTAATACCACCCAAATGGTGCATCTGCTACACACCACCAGTCTGCCTGTGCACTATAATCTCCGGGATCAAGCTCTATTGTTACGGAAAGCATGTCACCAAGAGCTATCTCTACTGGCCCATCCGAGTAGTTGGCTTTGATATCGGGAACAGGTTCAGCCATAGTGATAGTGACGGTAATGATATCTGTGCTCGTACCCGAGGCGGAGGTAGCCTGGACTTCAATGGAGTGTTCACCTTCTGATAAGGAAGATGCATCCCATAATGCATCCCATAGTAGCGAGTTGCTTGGGACTATGCTCATGGGGTGCCAATCTCCGGCTCCATCAATTCTATATTGAACCTCATTTGCCGGATTTACATCGAAAACCAACGCCCTGATAGGATTAGCATTCGAATTAGGAACACTATAAGTATAAGGATTTTCAACCCCACCAAAGTATTTATCCATAGGCGCTGTAATCAAAACCGCTGGCCAGCTATTAACATTTTTGGTGACTATCGATATTCCATTACAATCTAACGCTATGATACTATATTGATTTTCACTGGATTTCCCCAGAGAAGCGATGTTGAAATAAAAAACACCATCTCCCGTCATGTATCCGGTGTAATCATCTCCGGCAAAAATGTCTTCCTCGAATCTATGGGTATGTCCATATCCGTATAAGGATGCTCCATAGCTATCCAAATAACCAACAAAATCAGACGCGCCGTAATAAAGCCAGGTCACGCCCAAATGGCCGGTATCCGTGACTGGATGATGGCCAAAGATTAAAGTTAAATCGGCATCCTGGTTTTGTTCTAACTCTGAATCAATGAATGCCAGTTCGTTTTCATCTAAACCGGCGTAGTCACCCCATGGCCAAAATATGCTAAATGGAGAGCCGGTATTGTCAGCTGTGTTGATGCCTAAAAAATGATATTTCCCAAAGCTAAAATCTCGGGTCCACGAAACTTGAGTTTGAGCAGTTGCCTGGCCCTGGATGGAATTTGCCAAGTAGTATTCGAAATACTGATCATTATAATGTTCGTGATTGCCCGGAATATCATAATAGAAGCTTGAGTCGATGCCGGCTGGATCCAAAATAGCCCTATACTCATCCCATTCTTCCTGATGTGGACCGTCAGGCCAACCAAGTAAATTCCCATTGGTTGAGTCGGTTAGGTCTCCGCTTGCCACAATAAAACTGGGATTTATAATATTTTTAGCGTCAGTGGCAATCCATTGCAGATTCTGGCTATCCTGTGTTCCTCTTGTCCCAATGTGAATATCAGACATATGAATGAACCAAAAAATTTTGTCATTGTCGGAACTGTAATAAGCGGAATGCGGGTCGCCAGCTATTACAGGAAAATTAAAACCGGCTAAGAAAGTAAAAAGAAAAACAGCTAAAATAAAAAAGAAATTCTTTAAAAATCTTTTACTATACATTGATAATCCCCCTCCTCTTTCTCTATCTCAATCGTTCCTCTTGTTCTAACTTCTCGACATAACCATCTAACTTCTGAATAACCGTTTCGTCAGTAGTAAAGGTTTTGGCAATTTTTAATTGTTCGATTGCCTCAGCATGCCTTTGTATCTTTGTATAGGCTAAAGCTATCATTATATAGGTATCAATGTCAGAGGGGTCTAAACCAGTAACTTTTTTGTACTGCTCTGCAGCTTTTAAATATTTTTTCTGCACATAATATACTCTGGCTAAATTCCGATGGGCTTGCACATAATTTTTATTGATAGCAATCGCCTTTTTGAATTCTTTAATAGCGAGTTCATAATTTTGTAATGCTTCTCCTTGTTTATTTTTTGGTATTAATTTATAATATCCCTTGTTAAAATAGTTCATTCCATTTTTATTATAGTAAACTTCATCCTTATTGCTCTCCTGCGCATCACTCTTAGCACAAACGGCAAGCGCCGAAAGAGCAAAACAAAACAAAATTATTGAAAGTAATACAGAATTTTTTTTCAGCATCATAAATCCCCCTTAATGGTTCTTTTCAGGTCTGTTTCCTTCACGCCCACAGTTGGGCGTGTCACTTGGCCGGAGCATACTTTTCCGATTTTATCATTGAGGGCAATCTCCGTTTGCATGCTTCATCAATTGGCATCATGACAGGAGAAATTTCCAAACCATGTTCCAGAAAACCCGGATCAAATTCAAAAATAGCGAACCGATTTTCTTCATCCCAGGAAACCGCCCCCACTAAGGAACGTGGACGAAATAACTTCCCCAACTATGCATCACAGCTTCAGGCCACCTTTGTCCAATCTCAAATCACAAAAATATTGAAATAGGTAAGCTATTCCATCAACTTTTGTGATCTGAGATCAAACAAATTCGACCCAAATCTGTGCGCCTACTTGAGGAAGTTATTTCGTCCACGTTCCTTACCATAGCATAACGATGGCTCCCAACATCAATAATTCAATAGAGTGTAACCAAAATAAAACAATGCCATCTTGATGATGGTTCCCTATTATGTGATACAATTCGTTTTCAAATAACGTAGGGGCAACGCCTGTGGTTGCCCTTTCGCCCTGTAGTTGCATATTATCAGGGCAGGCACAGGGGCCTGCCCCTACGGGATATTGCCGAATACATTGGGCCGGATTTTCCGGAGGTTCGAATCGTTTTGCA
>JABZFQ010000269.1 GCA_014237365.1 Desulfobacteraceae bacterium
GAATGTGCAAAACGATTCGAACCTCCGGAAAATCCGGCCCAATGTATTCGGCAATATCCCGTAGGGGCAGGCCCCTGTGCCTGCCCTGATAATATGCAACAACAGGGCGGAAGGGCAACAACAGGGCGGAAGGGCAACCACAGGCGTTGCCCCTACGTTATTTGAAAACGAATTGTATCACATAATAGGGAACCATCATCAAGATGGCATTGTTTTATTTTGGTTACACTCAATTGATAAGCCAAAGTTACTTAGAGTTTGCCCTCTTATATATTGATGTTTTAAGGAATATATAAAATGGTAGCATTCCTTAACCTTAGGCACTTTAATGTACTTTAGCTCACTTTAGGCACTGATGCTCAATAATTACAAATTGTTAAGTCATTTGGGAAACTTTTAACCTTCAATATTTGAGTATGTCATGCCCAGCGGTTATTGGTCTAAGTTAGAACCAGACCCCTTAGCAAAGTAATTTGGGAAATTAATATGTTTGATCGCCGTCTTGTACAAAATTTCGACTGGATCTTATTGAGTTTAGCTCTTATGTTGGGCTTTTTGGGGCTTGTTACTTTATATAGTTCAGTAACGGCTGGAACACAGGTGCCTCAGATGGAATATTACAAGCAGCTTGCATGGTATTTTGTTGGATTAATCTTTTTAGTTATTTCTTTTTTGTTCAATTACAAAATTTTTGATAAATGGGGGCACATAATTTATATTTTATGCATTTCTCTTCTTGTTGGTGTGTTAATATTCGGTGAAGGCTCTAAAGGAGCTATGCGCTGGCTGAAGTTTGGATTTTTTTCAATTCAACCATCTGAGCTGGTGAAGATCGCTGTAATAATAATCATGGCCAGATATTATTCAAAACATGCAAATACAACAGGCTTAACTTTACGCGAACTTATTAATCCTTTTTTACTAACAATGATTCCTTTTATTTTAATAGTAAAACAACCGGATTTGGGAACAGCCATAATGATTGTTTTAATTGCCGGCTCTATGACGGTTTTTGTAAAAATTGAGAGACGCTCCTTTTTATATTTAATCGTTTCGGGTGTATTAAGCATCCCTTTAATCTGGTTTTTTTTGAGAGAATATCAGAAAGCGAGGATATTGACATTTTTGGATCCGGATAGGGATCCTCTTGGGACCGGTTATCATATTATACAATCGAAAATTGCTATAGGTTCAGGCATGATATCCGGCAAGGGGTTTTTGAAAGGAACGCAAAATGCACTTTCATTCCTTCCTGAACAGCACACGGATTTCATATTTTCAGTTTTGGCAGAAGAGTGGGGATTAATAGGTTCTGTAATTATTCTTATTGTTTTTCTGATACTAATTTTAAAGGGATTGAATGTTGGCTATAGATGTCGAGAACCATTTGGCACCATACTTTCAGTCGGTATTACAGCAATGATATTCTGGCAAGTATTCATTAATATTGGTATGGTAATGGGACTGCTGCCGGTCGTAGGAGTTACATTGCCATTTGTTAGCTATGGGGGTTCGTCTCTTATTACCGTTATGATAAGTATAGGCATTTTAATCAATGTAAGTATGAGGAGGTTTATGGTTGAATAAGAGATAAAAAGATAGCAAAGATTAAAAAAACCTTTGACAATTCATTATAGTTAATATATATACATAGAGAGTTAATTTTGAAAGAATTTTTTATAAATTAATCAAAAATCGGTAGCGGAGGAAGTTCAATGATAAGCTTAGATGGTTCGTTATTTATACAAATCATAAATTTCCTGTTTTTGATATGGGTACTTAATGTTGTTCTATACAAACCGATCAGAAACATACTAATTCAGAGAAAAGAAAAAATTACGGGCCTTGAGCAGAATATTGATGCCTGCAACAGCGATATTAAGGGAAAAGATGATGCTTTTACTTCAGGCTTAAAGGAGGCAAGAGGTAAGGGCATGGGAGAAAAAGACGCTTTAATACAGGTAGCTATTGATGAAGAAAAAATGATAATCGAAAAAATAAATCAAAAAGCTCAGGCGGATCTTGTTGAGGTGCGTGAAAAAGTTGCAAAGGAAGCGGAAAGTGTCAGAGTATCGTTGAAAAAAGAGCTTGATGAAATTGCAATCGCTATTAGTCATAAAATTTTGGGGAGGGCTTTTTAATGAAGGTTCCTGGAATTAGCAGCAGTATGAAGCGTAATTCAATTATGATGTTTATTATAATTGCAGCGTTTATGTTCTTCTCTGTTGGGGTGGCACTGGGTTCAGCCGAAGGAGAGCACGGGCCGAAAGGTTGGGTGAAAACAGATACATATCGGGTTATGAATTTTTCTGTTTTGTTTATTGGCTTATTTTTTCTTTTACGCAAGCCGGTATCTCAATTTTTCAACGCTCGTATTCAAGGAATAGAAGATCAGTTAAGCGAGCTTGAAACTAAGAAAAAGGATGCCGAGCGGAAGCTTGAGGAATACACAGAAAAACTGTCTCAGTTAGACCAGGAAGGCAAGAAAATTGTCGAAGATTACATACGACAGGGGAATGAGGCCAAAATAAGAATCCTAAAAGAAGCAGAATCCGTAGCTGATAAATTAAAAGAACAAGCTCGCCGAAATATTGATTATGAAATCAATCAGGCGAAATTAAGACTTCAGGGGGAGGTGCTGGAGAAAGCCATTGTGAAGGCTGAAGAGATCATAAAAAATGAAATTACAATCGAAGATCATGATCGATTGGTAGATGAATACTTAATGAAGGTGGTGGCATAATGAAAAATTTGGCTGTATCACGATGTTATGCCAAGGCACTTCTGCTTATTGGCAAAGATGATGGTCAGGCTGAATCATACAGAGAAGAGCTTGACAATATAGCAGGTTTGGTGACAGGGGAAAAGGAGCTTGACCAAGCAATTACAAACCCACTTTACGATGTAGCAGGTCGCAGAAAGGTATTGCATACAATAATTGATAAGTTATCTCTTTCTGATACGATGAAAGCTTTCCTGCTTTTGGTCTTTGATAAAGGGCGAATTGGGTTTTTAAGCAATATTAATGAGTTTTATAAAAAACTCGCGGACGAATTGAAAGGCATTGCTAGGGCAAGCTTGGTTTCGGCCACTGAGCTTTCATCTGAAACAATAGATAAAATTCGTTCAACCATGTCAAAAATGACTGGCAAGGACGTTATCCTGGAGGTTGAACAAGATCCGGCACTTATTGGTGGAGTAGTATCCAGGATAGGAGATCTTGTATTAGATGGAAGTATCAGAACACAATTACTCAACATGAGAGAATCTATAAAAAGGGGTGAGAGTGTATAATGGAATTAAGAGCTGAAGAAATAAGTCAAATAATTAAAGAACAGATTACGGATTACGATAAGAAGGTGGAGTTAAGCGAAACCGGAGTTGTCTTGTCGGTTGGTGATGGAATTGCCAGAGTTTATGGCCTTGAGAAGGCTATGGCCTTGGAGTTGGTTGAATTTTCAGGAGGCATAATGGGCCTTGTCCTGAACCTTGAAGAAGACAATGTTGGTATTGCTATTATGGGTGAAGACATCCATATTAAAGAAGGCGATATGGTCAAGAGGACAGGACGTATTGCTGAGGTTCCGGTTGGAGAGGCCGTTCTTGGGCGTGTTGTTTCGGCTGTTGGCGAACCACTTGATGGAAAAGGACCCATTGATGCAAAAGAGCATAGAAGGGTTGAAATGGTTGCGCCGGGCGTTATTGCAAGAAAGAGTGTGCATGAGCCAATGTATACAGGCCTTAAAGCAATTGATGCAATGACACCAGTGGGCAAGGGGCAACGTGAGCTGATCATTGGTGACCGCCAGATCGGGAAAACAGCCATAGGAGTTGATGCCATTATAAATCAGAAAGGCAAAGATGTTTACTGTATTTACGTTGCCACTGGGCAGAAAAAATCTACAGTTGCACAGGTTGTTGATATTTTAGAAAAACACGGTGCTATGGAATATACAACAGTAGTAGCTGCCTGCGCAAGTGATCCGGCTACACTGCAGTTTGTATCTCCGTATACCGGATGCGCTATGGCTGAGTACTTCCGCGATAAAGGGCAGCATTCCTTGATAGTATATGATGACCTTTCAAAACAGGCTGTAGCATATCGTCAGGTTTCACTTCTTTTAAGGCGTCCTCCTGGCCGAGAAGCATTTCCCGGTGATATTTTCTACAATCACTCCAGACTTCTTGAAAGATCAGCAAAACTCAATGATGAACTTGGTGCTGGTTCCATGACAGCCCTTCCGATAATTGAGACACAGGCCGGTGACGTATCGGCATTCATTCCAACAAACGTTATTTCCATTACAGACGGTCAGATTTATCTTGAGCCCGCTTTGTTTTTCTCTGGTGTCAGGCCTGCTATTAATGTTGGTTTGTCAGTTTCAAGAGTTGGTGGATCAGCGCAGGTTAAAGCAATGAAGCAGGTTGCAGGTACTCTGCGCCTTGATTTGGCTCAGTATCGTGAGCTTGAGGCATTTGCAGCATTTGGAAGTGACTTGGATAAAGCAACTCAGGCACAGCTTACAAGAGGTGCGAGACTTGTTGAGATTTTGAAACAGCCTCAATTTAAGCCGCTATCGCTTGAGAAACAGGTTACATTACTTTTTGCCGGTGCAAAGGGATTTCTTGATAAATATCCTGTTGGTGTACTGGCAAAATATGAGGCAGGTCTTTACGGTTTTATAGAGGACAGATATCCACAGATATTCAGTGAGCTGGATGAAAAACAAGAGATATCAGAGTCACTGGATAAACAAATGAAAGATGCCTTGACAGCTTATGACGCAGAGTTCAAGGACACAATTAAATAAAGCCGTTTTTTTTCTGATAGTTACATTTAGATAGAAGCTAATATTGTAATTAGGCTAAGAAGAATGCTTATAAGGATATAATATGGCAACGCTAAAAGATGTCTTAATTAAAATTGGAGCAGTAAAAAAGACAAAGCAGATTACAAAGGCCATGGGTATGGTGGCCACTTCAAAGCTTCGTGGTGCACAGCAAAATATGGATGGTTTTCGGCCATATGCAGGCAAGTTTGCTGAAGTTTTGGGGAGCCTTGCAGAAAAAGCAGGAGAAGGGTCGAGCCCTTTGCTGGTACCGCGTGAGGAAGTAAAAAAAATAAATATCGTTTTATGTACATCTGACAGAGGCTTGTGCGGTGGCTTTAATGTAAATCTTATCACGGCTGCCAATGACTTTGTGAAGGAAAGTTCAGAGCAGGAAGTTCATATTTCCTTCACTAATTTTGGGAAAAAAGGGCGGGACTGGTGCCGAAAAAATAAGATGCAAATAGATTCAGAGCATTTAGGTATTGTTGGTGCCAAATTTAGTTTCAACATTGCATCGACAGCCGGCCAGAAACTGGTTGATGGATTCCTGGATGAAACGTATGATGAGGTTTATGTTGTTTATTCTGAGTTTGTAAGCATGGCAAGGCAGACTGCAAAGGTTAAACAGATACTTCCTATTCCGCCAATTGAGACAGCCGAAGAAGAGGAAGTTGATACTGAAAATCCGTATCAGGCTGAACATATTTGCGAGCCATCACCTAAAGAACTGCTTGGTGATTTGCTGCCAAGGCATGTTTATGTACAATTTTTTAGTGCATTACTTGAAACATCAACTAGTGAGCACGCTGCGCGTATGGCTGCCATGGATAACGCTACAAAAGCATGCGATGATATGGTAGATAGCTTAACTCTGGCATATAATAAAGCCCGGCAGTCAGCAATTACAGCGGAATTGATGGATATAGTAGGTGGTGCTGAGGCTCTTAAAGGATAAGAAATTAGAATACCGCATTTAGCGTATAGGAGGTCATAGATGGGTGAAAATATAGGTAAAATTACGCAGGTTTTGGGGCCTGTTGTTGATGTGGAATTTGAGCAGGGTAAACTGCCTACAATTCTTACCGCACTTTTAATTACAAATCCCACTATTAATGATGAGTCTGACAATCTGGTTGTTGAGGTTGCTCAGCACTTGGGTGACAATGTCGTACGTTCCATTGCTATGGATGTAACAGATGGTTTGATGAGGGGTCAGGACGTGAAGGACACCGGCAAGCCAATAATGATGCCTGTGGGCGAAGCTGGCTTGGGGCGTGTTTTAAACGTTGTGGGAAGACCTGTTGATGGTTTGGGCCCGGTAAGTATGGAAAAAATAGCGCCTATTCATCGTGAGGCACCAAAATTTACAGAGCAGGATACTACAGTTAGGGTTCTTGAGACAGGTGTAAAGGTTATTGATTTGCTGGTCCCATTCCCAAGGGGTGGTAAAATGGGAATGTTTGGTGGTGCAGGAGTCGGCAAAACCGTTATCATGATGGAAATGGTTCATAATATTGCTATGCAGCACGGTGGTATTTCAGTTTTTGCCGGTGTTGGAGAAAGAACCCGTGAAGGAAA
>JABZFQ010000073.1 GCA_014237365.1 Desulfobacteraceae bacterium
CTGGACACATTACACCAGGCATTTGCAGGCAGGAAAGAATATTTTAAAGATCTGTTTCTTGAAAACAACTGGAACTGGGATGAGCAATTTCCTGTGCTGCATATCAGCTTTGGAGCTGGCATCTTCAAGGATACTGATAGCCTGAATTTGCGTTTCAATTATCTTCTTTCACGATTTGCAGAAGAATATAAAGTTAAGTTAACCGGGCATTACTTGAAGCAAGACTGGATGATCTAGAAGAAATATTTTTCTCTTTTTTTTCATCTATTCCACATGACTGGTATAGAAAGAACAGAATATCAGAGTATGAAGGATATTATGCTTCAATCTTTTACTCGTACTTTACAGCCGCAGGTCTTGACGTGACAGCCGAAGACACAACCAATCAGGGAAGAATTGATTTAACTGTAAAACTTGATGATAAAATTTATATCATGGAGTTCAAGGTGATTGAGGTTGATAAAACAAAAGGATCCGCCCTTGAACAGATAAAAAGAAAAAAGTATTCTGAAAAATATCAGCAAAAAGGAAAAAAATCTATCTTATCGGAATAGAATTCAGCAAAGATGATAAAAATATAAAAAACTTTATGTGGGAAGAAGTAAGAATTGAAAATTGACTGTTAATCGTAAAAGCTTTCCAAATGAATTATTATACTATAATTTTAATGGGTTAGGATTAAAATTGAAAAGAAGAGACAAAAAAATTTTTGCAACCCTGTTCTTCTCAATTTTTGTATCAGTAACAGGAGTTGGCATAGTAGTTCCTCTTCTTCCTGTTTATGCTTATGAACTTGGCGCAAGTGGTTTGTACATTGGACTGGTATTCGGGGCATTTTCCCTTTCAAGGACATTTTTTCTCCCATATTTCGGCAGACTCTCAGACAAAAAAGGCCGCAAACCATTAATTGTTGCTGGCCTTTTAGTTTATGCCCTGATTTCTATAGCTTTTATCCTTTCAAAAAATGTCGAAACACTTATTATAATCCGATTTATTCAGGGCATATCATCTGCAATGCTTATACCGGTTATTCAGGCATATGTTGGCGATATAACACCTGAAGGCAGTGAAGGCATGAGCATGGGAATGTTTAACATGTCTATGTTTTTTGGCCTCAGCGTCGGGCCTTTAGCAGGAGGGATGATAAATGAACATTTCAGCCTTAATACATCATTTCTGTGTATGGGCTTTCTTGCTTTTTTAGCTTTTTCTTTATGCCTTTTTCTGCTTCCGCCAACAAAGTCTGAGCGAGCGGTCTCGCGAAAAAAAAAGGTTGCATCATGGAAAAAGTTATTAAGAGACAAAGATTTGGCAGGTCTTTTTTTCTTCAGATTCGCATATGCAGCATGTATAGGTGTAGTATGGGGTTTCTTGCCTGTTATGGCAGATTCGGAATTTCATCTTTCCAGCTCTTATATCGGAATTCTTGTAATGCTGGGGGTCTTTATCAGCGGTGTAATGCAGATACCTATGGGCTACATAGCCGATAGATTCAACAAAAGAATCATGATCTTAATCGGAGGATTTATAATAGCTTATGCAATTTTATTGTTTAAATGGGCAGATGGCTTTGAGGATTTGTTTATAGCCAATGTACTTATTGGAATCGGAGGCGGTATTGCAATGCCGGCGCTGATGGCTTTGGCTGCATTAAAAGGAAAGACAACAAAAGCCATGGGATCTGTGATGGGACTTATTACAATGGCGCACAGTTCCGGGATGCTTACAGGCTCTCTTATTGCCGGCTTGATGATGGATATGTGGCAGCTAAGGCATGCCTTTTTTTTTGGATCGTTAATAATGATCCTTGGAACCGGACTATTCTTTTTTTATACGTATAGACTTTCAGATAAATAATTGCACTGAGTTCCTAATTCGCCTTCCTCCTTCTGGCCTTGTGAAATTAATTATCTGAAAGTCTATATCACAGGAAAAAAATAGCTCAATTGTAAAAATATTGTATACAGAAATTTATGCTTAATAATCTTACCGGTCAGATTGAACGAATAACTTATTCTAATGAAGAAAACGGATTTACAATCGCAAGGGTTAAAGTGTCCGGCAGGAGAGAGCTGGTAACAGTAGTTGGAAATCTTATGTCTCCAATGCCCGGAGAGATCATAAAAATGCAGGGGGAGTGGATCAATCATCCCAAATATGGTGAACAGTTCAAGCTTGTGAATTATAAAACATCCGTACCTGCAACAGTTTATGGAATTCAAAGATATCTTGGTTCCGGGCTTATAAAGGGCATAGGCCCAGTAATGGCGGGCAGAATCGTAAAAAAATACGGCAAAGATTCGCTGGACATAATAGAAAATGAAATTGAGAAATTAGTTCAGGTAGATGGTATTGGAAAAAAGCGGATAGAAATGATCAGGACGGCCTGGGATGAGCAGAAAGAAATTCGGGATGTAATGCTGTTTCTGCAAACACACGGCGTAAGTTCAGGTTATGCAACAAAGATATTCAGGCAATACGGAAACCAGTCAATAGCGGTGGTACAGAAGAATCCATATCGGCTTGCAGCAGACATATTCGGAATTGGTTTTGTGACCGCAGACAGAATTGCTGAAAAACTTGGATTCTCAAAAGATTCCACGTTAAGGGCTGAAGCAGGGATACAATATGTTCTCCATCAGATGGCTGATGAAGGACATGTTTATTATCCTTATGAGCTTCTTTTAGAAAAATGCCGGGAAATTCTTCAGGTGGACAGAGATGTTGTTGCCAAAGCATTGGGCAGCATTGCTGTTGATAAAAAAATAATATTAGAAGATCTGAATGATACAATTGAAGAGTTTAGAGAAAACAATAAGGCAGTTTATCTGGAAAAATATTATGTTTGCGAAACCAGGATTGCTTTTCGGCTGAAAACCCTGATTGGAGCGCCAAAATCTTTCCGCGATATTAATTTAGATCAAGCAGTAGAATGGGTTCAAAAACAGCTTTCTATTACCCTGGCAGAAAAACAGCTTGAAGCATTAAGATGTTCTGTTGAAAACAAGGTAGTTGTAATTACCGGCGGGCCTGGCACAGGCAAAACAACAATTATAAATGCGATTATTAAAATTTTTTCAAGGCTGAAGCTTAAAATAATGCTTGCTGCTCCCACAGGCAGGGCAGCAAAACGCATGAACGAAACCACGGGCTGCGAAGCCAGGACAATTCACCGGCTCCTTGAATTCAGTTTTCAAAAAGGTGGATTTCAGAAAAACGAGAAAAAACCGCTTGATTGCGATCTTCTGATAGTTGATGAAGCATCTATGATTGACACGATTCTGATGCACCACCTGTTAAAGGCCGTCCCGCCAAGGGCCACCTTTATTCTTGTGGGCGATGTTAATCAGTTGCCTTCTGTCGGGGCTGGATCTATTCTAAATGATATTATTGAATCCGGTTCTGTATCTGTGGTCAAGCTTAACGAGATCTTTCGCCAGGCCAAAGACAGCCGGATTATTGTTAATGCTCATAAGATAAACGATGGAATTATCCCATATTTTAAAACACCTGCTCCATCTGATAGCGCAAATGATTTTTATTTTATCCAGCAGGAAGACCCGGAAAAGGTACTTGAAATTATATTAGAACTGACAAGGGAGCGCATACCCAGGCGGTTCAATTTTGATCCTGTTGAAGATATCCAGGTTTTGACTCCCATGCATAGAGGTGTGGTAGGTGCTGGAAATCTCAATAAAAAATTGCAGGATGCTCTCAACCCGGGTGAAAATATTATTATTAGAGGGGACAGAGGATTTAGAGTTAATGATAAAGTTATGCAGATCAAAAACAATTATGACAAAGAGATTTTTAATGGCGATATAGGAAAGATTACAAAAATAATTGCAGATGAACAGGCGCTTTTTATTTCTTTTGACGGCCGGGAAATTGTCTATGAATTTGCCGATTTAGATGAAATCGTTCTGGCATATGCTGTTTCAGTACATAAATCCCAGGGCTCCGAATATCCAGTCGTAGTAATACCCATACTTATTCAGCATTATATGCTATTGCAGCGCAATCTTATCTATACGGCTGTTACCAGAGGCAGAAGCCTTGTCGTGATGGTTGGTACCAGAAAGGCGCTGGCAATCGGAATAAAAAACAATAAAACACGGAAAAGGTATACTTATCTGAAACACAGGCTGAGGACTTAGTGGCTAAGAGCTCGCCCGAAGGTCGTCAAGTTTTTCTGAGATGCTTTCCCAGATCTTTCGTATAGCCTGACCAGCCGCAGAGCCTGAATCATATTCAAATATCGTTTGTCCCTGGATCATGGCTTTTGTAAAAGTTTGATCAAAAGGTATATATCCTAAACAGGTCAAACCTTTTTCTTTTGCGAAGTTTTCTATTTCACCAGTAATGTCTTTATTGAGATCAAATTTGTTGACACATAGAAAAGCCGGCACCTTGAAGTGATTGGCCAGTTGGACAACCCGCTGCATATCGTGTTTTCCGGATACACTAGGTTCTGTAACAATCAGCACAGCGTCGGCTCCGCCTATGGAAGCAATTACCGGACAGCCTATTCCAGGAGGGCCGTCAGTAAGAATTAGATCAAGCCCCTTTTCTTCTGCAAGTTTTTTGGCTTCATTTCTTACAAGCGATACAAGCCTGCCTGAATTTTCTTCAGCTATACCAAGCCTTGCATGTACCAGTGGGCCGAAACGCGTATTAGAAATATACCACTCTCCGCAAGTATTCAGAGGAAAGTCTATTGCTTTTTCAGGACAGAAATAAACGCATACGCCGCAACCTTCACATTCAATTGAATTCACCTCAAAAGTTTCGCTTATGGCCCCCCATTTGCATAAATCAATGCAGAGACCGCATTCCGTGCATTTATCTTTGTTTATAACGGCCGTATTGCCGCCCTGAAAATCGTGTTTTTCCAAGATATCCGGAGCTGTAACAAGGTGGAGATCGGCTGCATCAACATCTGCATCGCAAAGCACCTTGTTTTCTGCAATATACGCAAAGGCAGCCATTAAACTGGTTTTACCGGTTCCACCCTTGCCGCTTATAATTATTAATTCTTTCATTTAGCTCACAATCTTTTTGATATTATCATATAAAGTTAAAAATTTTTCTTTAAATCCAGGGAGTTTTTCAACGATCATATCACCTCTTGAGTAGGCCTCTGCTATATTTCTGTCAAAAGGTATTTCCAAAAGAACAGGGACGCCTTCCTTTTTTGCAAAATCCTTAACTTTATTATCTCCTACATCTGAACGGTTAATTACCAGCCCACATGGTATATTTAACATTTTAACCGCGCCAACGGCTAATTTTAAATCATGCAGACCAAATGGCGTAGGCTCGGTGACAAGAAGAATAAAATCAGTGTTCTTCATGGATGCTATAACCGGGCATGATGTACCGGGCGGAGCATCTATAATGGTGAATTTGTCCGGCCTGGCAAAGGAACGAACCTTTACGATTAACGGAGGAGACATGGCTTCGCCCACCCTCAACTTTCCATGAACAAACTCTATACCGTTACGGTAGCCCTTTTGTATGATACCCAGTTCACGGCTCGTCTCTTTTATAGCGTTTTCCGGACAAACCTTTTCGCAACCTCCGCAACTGTGGCATAGCTCAGGAAATATCATAACTGTAGTATCGGCGATCACGATTATAGCTTTGAATTGACATATTTCATCGCATTTTCCACAGAGGTTGCATTTTTTTTCATCTACCTCCGGGACAGGTGTTGTGACTGTGATAGTCTTTTCAAATACCGGATTAATAAAAAGGTGGCTATTTGGTTCTTCCACATCACAGTCCAGCAGTTGAACATCAGAACCGATTGCTACGGCAAGATTCGTAGCAACAGTTGTTTTGCCGGTTCCGCCTTTTCCACTTGCAATACTTATAATCATTATAAGGATCCATTTCTGGCTGGTTAATAAATAGCGCCTGAACGAAAACCCCTCTTTTTGTCATTTCGACCGAAGGGAGAAATTTTGTAGTCGTTTACGGCATGAAATTAGAAAGTAGAAATTGGGGGAGAGATGAAACTTCGCCCCCCTCCCCAATTGAATACATTTATCAACAGTACAAAAACATGAAGACCAAATTTTCAATTTCTATTTTTATCGGCATAAGATTTTTTGCTCCGTTCGAAATGACAACTTTGGATAGTTTCCGTTCAGGCACTATCTAATATCCGTGTTAATGGTAATCGTGAGTGCCCAATACTACTTTGATTCCAGTCTTTTTTTCAATATTTTGGGCCTTTTCTTCCGGGTCACTATAAGGGCAGCCCGGCATTGCTTTGACACAGCAGGAACTTAAATATATTGCGTCTGGCTTGATTTCAGACAATTTCATTGCCATCTTCACATTTGTAGCAAGTGCACGGCCCGGGCATTCGCACTTTACAAAAGCTACAACCTGAGA